>DGTW01000227.1 GCA_002393835.1 Treponema sp. UBA4326 | reverse complement strand
TTACAAGCACAAAATGCGTGTAGCAAACTAGTTTGCGGTTTTGATAAGCCGTTTTTGCGACTGGGAGCCATTTTTGTAGGCAGAACAGTTTATAATGCGTTTGCACTGCATGGAAAAATAAAACTGTTCCCGAAAAGCGCTATTTCTGCTAGACTCATGCCATGGGGCAGCCAAAACTATTCAGTATTATCGACAAAGCAATTTATGACTACAAAATGATTGAGCCAGGGGATAAAATTCTTGTAGGAGCCAGCGGAGGAAAAGACTCCACGGCTCTCATCGAGTATTTCGCCAATCGTGCCAGGCGACGGGATGCAAATTTTTCTTTTACGGCAATTCACATAGAAACTGATTTTGAGGCCTGCACTATGAGTCCCCGTCTTCGCTCCCAGCTGCAAGAGTGGGGGGTGGACACCCTCAATTATTTCGTTGACGTTCAGAACAGGGTAAAGGAGGGGTTTAAGATGAGCTGCTACTGGTGCTCTAACCAGAGGCGGAATGAGCTAGTTCATTTTGCGCTAAAAAACGGCTACAACAAAATCGCCCTTGGCCATCACCTGGATGACATCCTGGAAACTCTTTTGATGAACATGCTTCACAAGGGAGAACTCTCAACCATGCCCCCCCGCCTCAACTATCAAAAATATCCTCTTTCCATTATCCGCCCTCTTTGTTACGCTGACGTTGAGACCATAAAGGAACACGCAAAGGAAGCGGGGTACATAAGCACGACCTGCACCTGCATGTATCAGGACAATTCCGGTCGTAAGGATGCCCGTGCCCGACTGGAAGCTCTTACTCACGGAGACCGTCGTGCAAAGGAAATGCTTATGGCTTCCCTTAAGAACATCAACAGTGAGTATCTGCCGTAAGTAAAAATTCTTGCCGATGGCTCTTCTTTCCATTATATTTATAGCATGGCTAAACAAGACGACGAAAAGAACGAAAATAAAGAAAACGAATATATGAGCGAAGACTCAAAAGAAGCCTTCAAGGATTTCATGAAAGACACTTTCAACATTGATGTGAATGTGGATGAAATAATTGCTTCTGCTGAGAAAAATTCTGACAATAAAAAAGAAGACTCTCCTGAATCAGACGACTCTTCTCAATCAGAAAGCAGTGAGCTTCCTCCAAAGGCTGAAGAAGTCCCGGATTCAAAAAAAAGGGGAAAACGCACTAGAAAGGTTTCCCTAAAAAATCTGGGTGAGGATGCTCAGATAATGCCTATTGAGGATTTCCTTCCTCCCAAACTTAACATCATTCCTGTCGCTGGCCGCCCCATGTTCCCCGGCATTTTTACGCCCATTATGATTAACTCTGGCGACGACACGAAGACAATTGAGTCTGCTTACGAAGGCGACGGCTTTATCGGCCTGGTCATGCTCAAAGATGATGAAAGCAAAGACGGCGACAAGGCCCCGACAATCAAGGATTTGTACACTGTCGGAACTGTGGCCAGAATCGTGCGCAAAATTAACCTTCCCGACGGCGGCGTTAATATCTTCATCTCCACAATCAAGCGTTTCAAAATCCGAAAGACTCTGAGTGCATCAAATCCGATTGTGGCGGCCGTAGAGTACCTTGAAGACGAAGAATTTGATACTTTCGAGGTAAAGGCCCTTACCCGAGCCCTTATCAGCGAAATGAAGGAAATCAGCGAGAACAATCCTCTTTTCTCCGAGGAAATGCGCCTAAACATGGTCAATATCGACAATCCAGGCAAAATCGCTGACTTCGTGGCCTCCGTTCTCAATGTAGAGCGTGAGGACCAGCAGAAAGTCCTTGAAGAAACCAATGTCCGGGCCCGAATGGAGCAGGTTCTGGTTTACATCAAAAAAGATCAGGATTTGCTGAGAATTCAAAAGAAGATTCAGACAGAACTCAACGAGAATTTCGAAAAAAATCAGCGTGAATATTTCCTCCGTGAAGAAATGAAGATGATTCAGGACGAGCTGGGGGTGGGCGAGGACGGCTCAGACTACCAGAAGTTCAAGGCCCGTATCGCTGACTTTGAATTTGAGGGCGAAATCCTTGAATCAGTTGAGAACGAACTTGAAAAATTCAAGCTGATGGATCCGAGCTCTTCCGAATATTTTGTCTCACGAAACTATCTTGAGCTTATCTGCACCCTGCCATGGAAGGACGATTCCAAAGAAAATTACGATCTGGCAAAGGCCGCAAAGATTCTGGAGCGAGACCACTACGGCCTTGACGATGTAAAAAAACGAATCATGGAATATCTTGCAGTCAGAAAGCTCAAGAACGACAACAAAGGTTCTATCATGATTCTGGTCGGTCCTCCGGGCGTTGGCAAAACTTCAATCGGTCACTCAATCGCCGAGGCAATGAACAAGCCTTTCTACCGCTTTTCTGTGGGCGGTATGCGGGACGAGGCTGAAATCAAAGGACACCGCCGCACTTATGTCGGAGCCATGCCTGGTAAAATCCTTCAGGGCTTGAAGATTGCCAAAACAAAGTCACCGGTCTTTTTGATTGATGAAGTTGACAAAATGGGAGCCAGCTATTCCGGCGGCGACCCGGCTTCGGCCTTGCTTGAAGTCCTTGACCCTGAGCAGAATGTGAGCTTCCGCGACTCATATCTTGATTTGCCTTTTGATGTCTCAAATGTTTTCTTCATTCTTACGGCAAATACCCTTGATAAAATTCCTGAGCCGCTTTTGGACCGTGCTGAAATCATCTCGATTCCGGGCTACATCGACCAGGAAAAGCTTGAGATTGCAAAAAAATACCTTATTCCCAAAAATCTCGTTAAGAACGGACTTGCAAAAACTCAGGTCAAATACACCAAGGAAGCTTTGCTCCGAATCGCCGAGGAATATGCCCGTGAAGCCGGCGTGCGCCACTATGAAAAGTGCGTTGACAAAATCCACCGGAAGCTCATCACCCAGATTCTCACGGGAATTCCTGCCGAAAGCAAAAAACTGGGGGCTGTCACTAAATCCGTCACCGATGAGGAAATCGGCTCCCTCAAAAAAGAGACTTTTGTGATTGACGCTCCCGATCTGGATAAGTACCTTGGAAAGCCTGTCTTCGACGAAAGCGAAATCAAAAAGGCTGACCGGCCTGGAACGGCAATCGGACTTGCTTGGACCAGCATGGGCGGTGACACCCTTCTTATCGAGTCAATCACCTTCCCAAGCGACAAGGGAGGCTTACAGCTCACCGGTCAGATGGGCGATGTAATGAAGGAAAGCGCCCAGATTGCCATGAACTGGGTCAAACAGTACGCCATCGAGCACAACATCAAAAAAGCCCAGTGGTTCGAGCGGAATACAATTCACCTTCACATTCCTGAGGGGGCAACGCCCAAAGACGGTCCGAGTGCGGGAATCACCATGGCCACGACTTTAATGTCACTTTTGACAGGCCGGCCGATAAAGCCCAATGTTGCTATGACAGGCGAGCTTGACCTGACAGGGGCTGTCATGCCGATCGGTGGCCTTCGCGAAAAGACTGTAGCCGCCCGCCGAAACGGAATCAAGACGATTTTCATTCCAAAGGCCAACGAGCGGGACTTGGACGACATCCCTGAGCATGTCAAAAAAGGAATTACTTTCATTCCGGTTCGTCAGGCAATGGAAGTTATGACTCAGATTTTCCAGGCTCCAGTCAAAAAAGAAGAGGAATCTGGCTACGGTTTCTAAAATCTGACGCGGATAAACGCAGATTACACAGATGGCACGGATATAAAATTAAATTTCTAATCTGTGAAAATCTGTGCCTATCTGTGGATAATAAATTGAGGTTTTTATGTTTGCACGAGTTTTTTTGAATAAAAAGGAAGAAGAGGAAATCAAGCAGGGCTTTCCCTGGGTTTTTGACAATGAGATTTCGCACATCAAATATGATTCTGCTGATGGCGTAAAGCAGGCGTCTTTGGCAGAATGTAGTGCCTGTGACGATGTAAAAGACGGAAGCATCGTTGAAGTATTTGCCAAGGGCGGAGCTTTTTTGGGAAGCGGCGTCATCAACAAAAAATCAAAAATCACAGTCCGCTTGATTGGATGCGAGCATGCCGACCAGATTATGGCGGACGCACAGGCTTTCTACGACGAGAAGATTCAGACTGCCTACGATTTGCGAAAACTCCACTATTCAATAAAGGATTCTTACCGCCTTGTTTACGGCGAGGCTGATTTTATCCCGGGTCTTATCGTTGAGCGTTTCGTCGATGTCAACAAAAATGTCTATCTGGTTGTTCAGTTCTCCACATTTAGCTGCGAGGTTTTCCGAAAGGAAATCATGCACTCCTTGCGAAAAATCATAAAGCCTTACGGTATCTACGAAAAAAGCGATGCCCCCAGCCGGGAGAAGGAAGGACTTAAATTGAGATGCTGCTGGGATGGCGAGGTCAGGGAAGAGAAAATCGTCATCCGTGAGAACGATGTCCTTATCGAAGTTGATTTGGCTAACGGTCAGAAGACAGGTTACTTCCTCGACCAAAAGGACAACCGCCGCTATGTCGCTTCTCTTTGCCAGGGAAAGAGGGTTCTCGACACCTTCACACACACAGGAGCCTTCGGCTTGAACGCCTTTAAAGGCGGGGCAAAGGAAGTCATTTCCGTTGATATTTCCCCGGAGGCAGTGGAGCTGGTCAAGAAAAATATCGAAATGAACAAAGCCGGCTCAAAAATGAAGGCCGTCTGTGCCGATGTCTTTGATTTGCTAAAAGAATACGAAAAATCTGGCGAAAAATTCGATTTGATTATCCTCGATCCGCCGGCCTTCACCAAAAGCGCCAAGAATATCGAAAAGGCTTATGGCGGCTACAAGGAAATCAACCTCCGTGCCATGCGCCTTTTGAATCCAGAGGGAATCCTCGTCACCTGCTCATGCTCATATTTCTTCGATGCCGAGCATTTTTACGGAATGCTCATGAAAGCCGCCGAAGACTCAAAAAAACGGGTGCAGATTCTCGCAAAATACGGAGCCGGCCCCGACCATCCTGTTTTGTTGGGCTATCCAAAATCAGAATACTTGAAGTGCGCGGTCTGCCGGGTAATTTAAAATTGAAAGTTAAAGGTGAAAACAAATTTATTTGTCTTCAAAATTTATGATGACAATATCATAGCCGGGATAGTTTTTATAAGACAGACTTGCTTTGATTTTGCCATCATATTTTTTTTCTGGCATTCTTTGCATTTCACCGAGCCGTGACAAGTCTACATTTTTCTTATTTTTTTTTCAAGTTTTCTTAAGAATTTTCCCCGAAAATCAAATTTCCGTGTTATAATACATATTATGTTTGCAAATCCATGCAAAAAAACAAGATTTTTCTCTAGTCCACTTGACATAATTTCTCTCTTCGTGTCAAAATT
>DGTW01000199.1:10478-20877 GCA_002393835.1 Treponema sp. UBA4326 | reverse complement strand
ACGCCGCCCGCAACGCCTGCTTTTAGGAGATTTATGTCAGAGCCAGTTATATTAATGGAAGATGTTCGCAAGATTTACTCAATGGGTGAGCAGGAAGTCCATGCCCTGCGGGGAATTTCTTTTTCCGTGGAGCAGGGGGAATTTCTGTCCATAATGGGGCCTTCAGGCTCAGGAAAATCCACCTGCATGAACATGATTGGCTGCCTTGACCGGCCCACAAGCGGCATAGTGAAAATCGGCGGCCGGGAGACGGCCAAAATGAGCGAAAAAGAGCTTGCCGTCCTTCGCAACAAAACAATCGGCTTTGTCTTCCAGCAGTACCATCTCCTGCCTACAATGACCGTTCTTGAGAATGTCATGGTTCCTCTCCGCTACCAGGGAATCGAGCGGCCCCTCCGCAGGGACATGGCACTCGCTGCCCTTGAAAAAGTGGGGCTTTCTGACCGGGTGAATCATCTTCCCAACGAGCTTTCAGGCGGACAGAAGCAGAGGGTGGCAATCGCGCGGGCGACGGTCACTCGGCCTGCGATTATCCTTGCAGACGAGCCCACGGGAGCCTTGGACAGCACGACAGGCCGGGCCGTCCTGGAACTTTTCGGCGAAATCAACAGTACGGGAACGACAATCGTAATAGTCACCCACGACCCGGGAATCGGAGCCAGCACACGACGCTGCATACGCATTCTTGACGGAATGATACAGGAAGACAAGACATGTTAGAGGATTTTATCGACTCATTAAGAAACTTTTCTCGCTCAAAGACCCGCACGGTGCTTTCCCTGCTGGGCGTGATTATTGGCGTGGCCAGTGTTATTATCATCACGAGCATAGGGGCGAGTTCTACCAAAAATATTCAGGCTCAGTTTGGCTCTTCGGGGCTGGATTTAGTCAGCGTTAGCTCCGGCGGCTGGATGAGACGAAACCGGGATGCCGTCACTTTAAAATTTGACGAAGAATTGCGCTCTGATTTGTTTGACAGCGTACGAAACATCAAAAAGGTCTGGTACAAGAATTCGGCCAGCTTTGCGGTTTCTTATGGCGAGACTACCGTTACTTCAAACGCCACCGCCATTGAGCCGGGCTATCTTGAGATGTATCAGCTTGAACTCGACACAGGCAGTTATTTTACCGTGACTGACGATGTTGCGGGCAGCCAGAAAATGATTATCGGAAGCGAGGTGGCTTCTACTCTCTTCCCTGATGGAAATGCTGTGGGAAAGGGCGTGATTGTCGTTTCCTCAAAAGTTCCCTTTGCTTTTACTGTGGTCGGAGTGCTTAAAGAACAGTCGGCGGGCATGGAATCCACCACAACCGGAATCTACATTCCCAGAGGCTTTTACTCAAAAAAAATCAAGCCAAACCCGACTGCCGATACAATCATGGTTCAGGCGACAGACACAAGCCTCTGCTCCCAGCTTGTCACCGATTTGACCGAATACATGAACGAAAAATCCGGCACGGAAGGCAGTGTGAACATCACTTCAATGCAGACCATGATTGAGCAGGTCAAAAGCGTCATGGGAACGGTGAGTCTCATGCTCTCTGGAATAGCCGCAATTTCCCTTTTGGTCGGCGGAATCGGCATTATGAACATAATGATTGTAACGGTAACGGAACGGAAGCAGGAAATCGGAATCAGAAAGGCTCTGGGTGCCAGCCCCTTCGCGATTTGCCGTCAGTTTCTGGTGGAAAGCGCAAGCATCACCCTTTTGGGCGGCATTTTAGGAATCGGGCTGGGAATAGCCATCAGCCTTGCCATTGAGTATGTGGCGACAGAGCTTCCTTATTCGATAAAATTCTCCGCCTGCGTGATTTCCTTTGTTTTCAGCGTTTTCGTGGGAATCTTTTTCGGACTCAGCCCGGCCATGAAAGCAAGCAAACTTGACCCGGTTGAGGCGCTGGCAGGCTGAATCCGAGATTTCAAGGATTTGAATTTTTACAAGCGGCTTTTGAAGAAGTCTATGACTGCCTGTTTTATTTCGGTCGGGGACTTACTCTTCAAGATATAGCCTTCCGGTTTTAAATTCATTACGGTCATGACGCTTTCCTTGTCATTGTTTGCCGTAAGGAAAATTACCGGCAGCTGTGCAAGGGAAACATTCGAGCGAATCTTTTTAAGCACTTCAGGTCCGTCCATTCCAGGCATTTTGTAATCCAGCAAGACCAAATCAGCAGAATGGCTTGAAAGATACTGCAGGGCGGCCTCTCCAGAATTTACAAGCGAAATTTCAAATTCATCGCCGAGCCAGCTTTTAATTGAGCGCAGGAGGATAGGCTCGTCATCAACAACAAGGATATGTTTGTCGGTAATGTCATTCTTCTGCAGGGTACTTATAAATTCTTCAGTATTGAATGTATAGCTTGGAAACCTGATGGCAGGGATTTTTCGGAGCATAGTGTCCTGGTCAACGGTCATATTTATGGTTCCGATTGTATAAATATTGATGTTTCCGTTTTTTTGAATCTGACCGAGCTTACGGACCACTTCAAAATCCATTCCTTCAAAAAGACAGAGGACTATGTGAAGTTGCCTGCTTGTATCAAATACCAGGCGTTCAGGAACAGGTGCAATTACATGAATTGTACATTTTGTTGCCTGCAGCTGTACAAGAATATTCTTTACGACAGGCCTGGACTCATCTCCGATTACATATATTTCTTTCGTCATACTTAATTCTCCTTACTCTGAGAGTATTTTTTTTAATTCTATGAAATCGACATTCTCCACACAGGTGCGGATTTTTGCGAATATATCCTTGAATGATTGTGGATGGGCATAGGCAGAAAGTTCTGCCATAAGCGAATCTAAAAGGTCAATGTCAAAGTCTTCCGCCGCTTTTCCGATTTTAGAGAGTTTTTCTTTTAACTCCGCTTCTGAAATCACAGGCTTACCGGCTTCGTCATCTTCTTTTTTTATAAGAGCCGAAAGCTTTTCCTTAAATCCCTTGAATAAAGTCATTAAGGGCGTGTGCTTTTCTCTTATTTTGTCAGACTCTTTTTTGTTTGAAAGCTCCTCCAGCTCCGCGGCTTTTTCAGAAACTTCCATGGCTCCGATAAGGCGGGAAGTGCTTTTAAGGGCATGAACTTTCGTACAGTAATTTTCCCAGTCCTCATCCTCATAGAATCGCTGCAGCTCATCTGCCTTTTCATCAATGGTATCATGGTATTTCTTTACGGTTGATTCAAGCAGTTGGGCTGAGCCGCAATTTTGAAGGGCTGCATCAAGATTGATTCCTTCGACAGAAGACAGCTTTTTAAGGAATTCATTTTCTGCATCGCTTCCTGCATTTTCTTCTTCCGCTTCGTCATCGCTTATTTCTTCCAGATAATCTTCCGGCAAATATTTGCGGATCATATCTTCAAGTTTGTCTGGATTTACAGGCTTTGAAAGATAATCCGTGAAGCCTTCTTCAAGATACATTTTCTTGACACCTGTGATGGCATTTGCCGTAAGGGCAATGCAGGGCTTTCCGGCACTCAGATTGCCTTCCATTTTTTGCATGAAATGCAGGGTTTCAATTCCGTCCATTTCCGGCATACGGTGGTCAATGAAAAGAATGTCGTAACAATTGGCCTTGACTTTTTCCAGAGCCTCTTTTCCGCTCATGGCTGTGTCGATGTACATTTTTGTTTTTTTGAGCAGGCCTTTGATTACTTCCAGATTCATTTCCGTGTCATCGACAAAAAGAAGCCTTGCTTTGGGGGCGCAAAGTTTTTCTTTGTAGCCGGCAATCTGCATGAGGCTGGCCTTGTATGCTTCTGTAATGTCTCCTACTTCCGTCCAGTCGATTACCGGCTGCTCTACTTCAAAAGAGAAGGTCGAGCCAACTCCGTATTCACTTTCAACATCAAGTTTTGTGTTCATCATGGCCAGCATTCTCATGACAATGCTCATGCCAAGACCGGTGCCTTCGATTGTTTTGTTCTTTCCTTCTTCAATTCGCTCAAAGGGTGAGAAGAGTTTTTGCATGTCCTCGGCCTTGATGCCGCTTCCCGTGTCTTTTACGCTGACAAAAAGAGAAATATTGCTGTCGTTGAGCTTTTTGTAGCCCACGGTGAAAGTGATTGAGCCCTCTTTTGTATATTTAACGGCGTTTGTGAGGAGGTTGAGAATGCACTGTTTTATCCTTATGCTGTCGCCAAAAAGGGTTTTAGGCATTTTCGGATCGCTTTTAAGTATTAAGTTCAGTCCTTTGTTTTCGGCCCTTTCCCTGATCATGTTTACCAGATCCACGACCAGGGATGAAATATCGTAATTTTCCGGGAGAAGCTCCATTTTTCCGGCTTCAATTTTAGAAAAATCCAGAATGTCATTGATGATGGAAAGAAGGCTCGTTCCGGCATTTTTTATGTTTGCGGCATAACCTAATATCGTCTTGTCCTTTGCCTCACGGAGAATCATTTCATCCATGCCAAGAACCGCATTGATTGGCGTACGGATTTCATGGCTCATATTGGCGAGGAAAGAGCTCTTTGCCTGTGAAGCCGCCGCCTGCCGGTCCGCCTCATTCTGCAGTTTATCACGCACAGTCTTTTCTTCGTTGATGTTTTCGATTGCCCAAAGGACATGATGAAGCGTGCCGTCAGGATTCCGGTCAACTAAAATGAAGCGTGCCCGGCACCAGTAGCCTATTGTTCCCTGGAATTCATGGGCTATGGATTTTCTGCCCTTCATCCGCTCTTCAAGAGTATCGAAATTGATGAATTCCATGAAGTCTTCGCGCTCTTTGCCCTTATCCCGTACCCTCTCTTCCATGACTCGGCGGACAGTTGCCCTTGCATGATCAAATGAAGTTCCAATTGACTTTGCTACATCAGAATGTACCTGAATTTCAGTGAAAGTATCCTGATTAAGGTCGATTTCATGAAGGGACAGATAAATGCTGGCCAGAAATTCGCTTTTATTTTTGCTTTCGCTTAATGCCAGCTCTTTTGCCTTTCGGTCAGCTTCTGCCTGGGAGCTTATGTAGTCTATGTATTCCTTCATCTGGCTTGTCATCATCTGAATGTTATCTGCCAGTTCTCCAAGCTCATTGTTGGATTTGTAAGGAATCTCAAGCCCCAGCTCTCCCCTGGCCAGCCGCCGCCCCGTTTTATTGATTGTTTTTATGGGGATAATGATTTTCCTCATTAGATATTGAAGCAGGATAATCGCAAACAAAAGGGTTATGAGAAAAGAAAGGGCAAAAATCATTAATTGATTGCTTTTTGTCTTGAAATATTCTTTGTCTGAAATGGACGTGATTAATGTCATTCCGTTTTCAAGTTTCCTATTGGAACCGAAGTAGCTTTTATCATTCCAGTTGAATTTTCCCAGAGTGTTTTTTTTCAGATTACTGAAAACATCGAACATTTCACTTATTTCGGCGGATTGTTTCACGCTTTTTTGTAAGGTGAAGGACTGGTTGTAATAAACAAGGTTTCCGTCCTCTCCGATAAGCATTGCAAGCATATTTTCAGAGGGAACCTTGTTTACGATGCTCTTCAGAGTGGCAAGGTTTATATCCATTCCGACAAGGCCAAGGAATTCTCCTTCCTTAAATATAGGAATGATATAGGAAACCATGTACATATTGATGTTTTTATTTTCATAAGGCGCTGTCCAGACAGGAGCCTTCTTCCAGAGAGGAATATAATACCAGCCGACATGCTCGGTATCTGTGGGTGAATACTGGGACAAATCTGTAGGCTTGATGCTTATAAATTTTTTATTATCACCATATTCGATGAAGACGCCGCTTGTGCTGCCGTACTTCTCAAGATTCATCCTGAAATATGCCGACACGCATCCCTTTGTATTTTCAGCAAGATATGTAAGCTCATCCAATAGAAAATCCATGTATTTTTCTTCGTATTCTGAACTTTTCTGGATTTGCTTTTCATCGATTGTGTTGGAAATGACGCGGGAGGCAAGGGCCACGGACTTTTCTATTGCCAGAAAACAGGAGTCAAGCTCAGCGGCGGTTTTGTCTTCTGTAAGCCCTACAATGTGGCGGAATTGTTCATTGCTTAATTTTAGCTGCTGCCTTACATGGAGCAGGGATGTAATCAGGAAAGGGAAAAAAATTAAGAAAATGCTTGCGATTATAGTTTCCGTTTTTAGGGAAAACAGGAGATTCTTTTTTATCATTTTCATTTTTTAACCTCTACTCCATTTCCGCCTTCTTCCTTGACTAAGTAGCAGGCTTGGACGGCCCGGTGGTAATTTGTTTTTATGCTTTTTGTGAAGTCGATTTTAACTATGCCGACCGAAATCGTTATATCCAGAGAATCTTTTAATTTTTCGCACAGTTCTTTGAATTTAGTGGCGGTTTCTTCCGCTTCATTTTCGGAGAAGACGACGAATTCATCTCCTGACCAGCGGAAAATCAAGCCCTTTTCGCCGACAGTGTCTTTTGCATGCTCTACGACTCCCAGAATGATTTTGTCACCGTCCCGATTCTCATTTATCGTTTTAAAACGGTCTATGTCGAACATGACAAGTGATTTATAGCGGAGCGTATTGAAAATTCCCAGTTCCCCATAGGATTCTTTGAGGTAATTTCGATTTGGAAGGCCTGTAAGAAGGTCTTCGGTTGTGGCGGATTTTTTTAAGTAAGTGTGCACCGTAGCTTTTCTGCTGAAAAGTGTGATAAAAAGCTGGCAAATCATAATCAGTGCAAGCAATATGACCGTAAGGTCATAAATAAGAGGCCTTTTCTGGGAGGCAAAGCCCTGAACTACCAGGAACCACTCAAGTTTATCCATATAGCGTGTAAGCCTGAAGCCGGACTTTCCTTTGTCCGTATACACATAGCTTTTCCCCACGGCATTGTCAGAAATTGCCTCATAGATGTAGGCGTTTTCAATGTTTGTGCTGTCCGTATCGACTTGAACCAGTCCGTCAGGGTCAACAAGGTTGATTTTAACGCCGTATTCTTTTTCGGAACGGGAAAGTTCAGCCTGTAAGTCGTCTATAAAGAGACCTATGCCGCACACCCCAAGAAGAGAGCCGTCCTTGTCTTTGATGCGCATATTGATGAAAATTGTCCACTTATAATCGTTTACCTGATCCCGGTCCGTATCCAAATCGAAGTCTTTGTTTGAGTCCAGGAAAAACTGATACCAGATATCGTAAGGATCTTCTTTCGGAGCTATGATTCTTGAAATTCCTTTAGGCGTGAAATAACGGTGGCTTTTTTCAGAGACGACAAAAGCGGCTGTATAGCCGAATTTTTCTTTTATGGCGCTGAGATATTCGCTCATAATCGCTTCAATTTCTTTTTGCGACAGATTTTCTTCATCTTTTAAAGTTTTTTGTAAAAAAGTGTCAGCGGACATGCCTGACGCAATAATAATAGGACCGGCAAGGGTAGCATTTATGGAATTGTAAATACTTGATGAGATAAGAATATTTTTGGACTCATTATGATCCTCATTGTGAAGGTTTGAGTGAGGAGCAATCTGAGTCAATATAAGTATCAGTGCAAGAACTGCTGCAAATACTGATAAAATTTTTTTGTACATAAAATCTCTCCGATGCCTTTATCTTTAGACTTTGAACTGGTCAATCTGGCTTCCAATCTGGTCGATGGATTCCTGCACCTGATTGGAAATTGCCGTCAGTGCCGCTCCAGTTTCATTTATTTTTCTTGCTCCAATACTCATTTCGTCCATGCTGCCCTGCATTGACTGAGTGAAATTCTGCAGGCTGCTGACTTCCTGAAGAATCAGCTGGTTTCCTTCACTCATCTCGGCGGCCGCGTTTCGGACCTCAACGGTACTGTCGTTCATGTTATGGAGTGCATCTGTAATCTGCCGGCTTCCTTGCTGCTGCTCTTCCATTGCGCTCTTGATTTGCGCGACAAGCTGGTCTGTATCTGAAATCTGCTGAGAGACAGTTCCAAAGGCCTGGCTTGAATCTGCCGATGCATCGACGACGGCTTTAATTGAAGTCTGAATGCCGTTAAGCTGCTCGCCAATTGTCTTTGACTGGGCGCTTGATGTCTCTGAGAGCTTTCGGATTTCATCAGCGACGACGGCAAATCCCTTTCCGGCTTCACCTGCGTGGGCTGCCTCAATGGCCGCATTCATGGCGAGAAGGTTTGTCTGTTCCGCAATGGCAGAGATCGCGGCGTTTGCTTCCTGAAGCATGGCTGACTGCTGTTCAATCCGGCGGATCTGTTCATCTACAGCCTGCTGCTTGACGATACCGTTCTGCGTGTTGCTCTGAAGGCTCTTGAAAGAAACAGCCATCTTGTCAACGCTCATGTTTACGGAAGAGATGTTGCCAATCATCTGTTCTACGGCCGCACTTGCCTGCGTTACTCCCGATGACTGGGTCTGAATCATGTTTTCAAGAGACTCGATGTTTGAGGCGATTTCGTTAACCGCACTTGCTGTCTGGTTAACGCTCTTTACCTGATTTGAGATTTGTCCGTGCATACTTTCGATGTTTGCGATAATCTCTGTAATGGAAGCTGATGTGTCCTGTGCCGTAGCGGTCATGTTCTGGCCTGCATCACTCAAAGTGTTTTTAGAGTTTTTTACATCGCTGATGATTGCGTGCATCTTTGAGGCGAATTTATTAAAGCCGTCAACTACAGCTCCGATTTCATTGTTTAGGTTGATGTTTATACGGCGGGTGAGATCCGCGTCTCCAGAGGCGATGGCATTCATTCCTTCGTTTACATTGCCAAGCGGTTTTAAAAGACGGCGGATTAAAATTCCTGCTATGAGAATCGTGAAGATTACCGTAATGGTTCCGCAGAGCATCAAAAGATTTCTGATTTGAGTGACCAGATCATAAATCATGTCGGAAGGAATTGAAATCGCGAAACTCCAGGGAGTCTCTTTTATAGGCTGGAAACAAACCAAATCACGGTCAGCATCATGGCCTGCAACTGTTCCGAAGCCGGTCTCACCCTTTACCATCCGTTTTGCGATCTCGATGATTTCTTCATGCCCCGGTGTCGGATTTGTGATGAAGTTTTTCTTCATGAGATAGTCCGGATTGCGGTGTGCCATGACCGTACCGTCGCTTGTTAAAAGCCAGCCGTAAGCAGCGGTTCCGAATTTAATCTCGTTGATTTCTTTTGTGATGTTTTTAATCGGAACTACACCGACGACAGCAACGAAATTCTTTCCGTTTACTTTTACAGCCCTTGTAAAATGGACTACATATTCACCTGTTGTTTTAGAAACTACAGGATCGTCGATATATTTGTCTTTTCCGTTAAAAAGTATTTCCTTGAAGTAGTCTCTGGAAGAAATATCTGTCCTGCTTCCAGTGTCGTTATATGAAAGGCCGTTTTTATCAACGACCATTATGTAGTCAAAAACCGCCGCCCTGACATTTTCATGGGCAACAAGCCATTGACCGGCTGCATCAAAGTCGCCTTCCTGCATGATGTCGGCATTTACATAAAAATCAAGAAGATTAAAAATGCTGTTCAAGTCATTTTCTACCGAGCGGACATAGGCATTTACAGTTTCCTGATAGTCTATTGTTCGTGCAGATTCGACTGACAGCCTTGTGTTCCTTGCGACAACCCAAGTCTGGATAAAATTGAAAACAGTAATAGTTAAACCGATGCTGAACAGAAGAATGACAAGCAGACTAGACCGTTTTTTTCTGTTAGAAATACTTTTCTTCGACATAAAAAAAACTCCTTGTATGTGTCAAAAATTATAACACAGACAAGGAATTTTTTAAAAAAAATTTTAAAAAAATTTAAATTTCTTTTAACATTTCCACTTCCTTTGCGTACATTTCGATTCCGCTTTTCCAGAAGTCTTTCGTGGTGATGTCAAAGCCTGCCTTCTTGCACAAATCCTCGCAGCTCATGTTGCCTGTGTTGGAGAGTAATTCTGCGTAGGTTTTGGCAAAGTCCGGGCCTTCTTTCTTGTAACGGGCATAGAGTCCTGCGGCGAAAAGCTGTCCGAAAGCGTAGGGGAAGTTGTAAAAGTCCAGTCCTGTTGAGTAATAATGTGATTTTACTGCCCACATATATTCGTGCCGTTCGCTGTTAAGTCCGTTTCCGTAGGATTTTTCCTGAGCTTCACGCATGTGCCGGCAGAAATCGTCTGCGTTAAGCTCGCCTTTTTCCCGCTCCTCAAAGACGCTCTTTTCAAAGTAGAAGCGGCAGAGAATGTCCACCAGAACCTGGCTCACATCCTGCAAGTCAAGGTCAAGAATCTGGATTTTTTCGGCGTCTGAGCATTTTGAAATCATGTCCTGCTTTACGATTGTTTCGGCAAAGGTTGAGGCCGTTTCTGCCAGCGTCATGGGGTAGCTGAAAAATGCCGCCGGCTTTCCCTTCATGCAGGAAAAATGATATGCGTGGCCAAGTTCGTGTGCCAGAGTGATTATGTCGCTGAAAGCCCCGGTAAAATTGGTCATGATTCGGCTCTGGTGGCC
>DGTW01000199.1:0-10359 GCA_002393835.1 Treponema sp. UBA4326 | reverse complement strand
TCAATCCACTTTTCGGCAAAGGCTTTTTTTGCAAAGTCGCCCATTTGCGAACTGAAAGAAGAATAGCGCTCGATGATGTAATCGCGGGCTTCGTCGAAAGTCCATTCTTTTGAAAGAAGGCTTTGACCTCGTTCTGTGTCCGACGTGTTTTGTTTGTTGCTCGGGGGCGGAACAAGGGGTGCAAAAAGGTCATAGAAGGCCAGCCCTTTTTTGTCCTGTGAGACTGTGAGATTGTTTTTGTGAAGAAAATCTGCCTTTAAATTGAAATATTCCCGCCAGAGAGGAAGACTTTCTTCGATTGCTCCAATAAGTGCCCCCAGCGTTTTTTGTGAAAGGCGGGCAGAGGAGAGGGAGCGGTCGAGGGGCTTCTGCCATTTTCGGTGGCGGTTTAGCGAGAGTGTTTCGCCTTTGAGATTGTTGAGGCAGGCCGCAAATGCAATTTCGTTCTGTTTGAGAAGTGAAATTTCTTTTTCGTAGGAAGATTTTCGCACTTTTGAATCAGCTGAGTAGGCATCATTTCGTAATTCGTTGAAAGTTTTGCCTGTCTCTGTATCTTTGAGATTTGAAATCAGCTGCTCGTGAAGCCTGTCCCATGCGTCGCCTCCGGTCTGCTGCAATTCGCCTGCAAGTCTTTCTTCGGCCGGGCTCATCTGGTGCCTTGTTTCTTCCAGTGTCTCATTCAGAATGTAGCGGTAGCCTTCAAATTCAGGAAATCGCCTGTAAAAATCTTCGAGACGGCCAGAATTCGCCAGCAAAACTGACTTGAATGACAAATCAAGCTGCCTGTAACGGAGCGTGAGATTGTCAATCCTTGTGATATTGTTGAGATAGTCCGTGTTCGTGGTGTCAACTGAGTAAATTATGTAGGCATAGGCGTTGAGCGAGCTGCAAAGGGCCGAAACTTTGTCGTCCGCCTCCAGAAAGCCTTTGAGCCAGACAGGAAAATCAAAATTCTCTGTGGCCTGAGTGATGAAAGTGCGTGCAGATTCGAGAAGATTTTCAAGGTTTTCCATGCCGCTTTCAAAGTCAGAAAGAACCTTCTGGTATTCGGCGGATTTTATTGAAGGAAAAATGGAATCCAGGTTCCATCGGGGAATATTGCTCTGGGAAGTTGTAGTGTTCATGAGGACATTTTAGCACAAAACGGGCTGTGTTGCACAAACATCACGAATCAGATTCCTGCGTTTTTCATCATGGCGCGAATTTCATTTTTCCAGCGTTCAACAAAAGATTCCGGGGCAATAGGTTTTGCCTTCATTCCCTGTGAAAGAACCCATTCAAGCACTTTTGTCGATTGTGAGGAAGTGAAGCAGATCGTCGTTGTATTCTCTTCTTCGATTTCGTAAAACTTCTGGTCATCTGCCCAAATGCAGTCTTTTACAAACTGGCGGGCATCATCATAAAAATCGATTTCATATTGAACTTTTTCTGCTTCCTTGAATGCACCGAATCTTCCGCCACCACAGCGCGATGAAAATTCAAAATCTTCAGGAAGTTCAAAACTCTGCTTCGTGTTTTCAAGATTCTTCATTCGTGAAAGATTAAAAAGCCGTTCGCCACCTTTTCCACCATCCGCATTTTCATCAAAACCGAAGACATAATACATTCCGTCCTGCAAAAGAACCTGATACGGCCGCAGAAGCCTGTGTGTGGTTTCAGTTTTCCATCTGCCGTTGTAATCGAACTTCAAGACCATGTTTTCCTGCAAACATTCAAGCACGACATTCCAGGCATTTTCATTCATCACACCTTTCGGGAGAGGCGGGGCTGCAACACGTTTCAAAAAATCTGATTTTCCGATTCCCTGGAAGTCAGAAAGCATGGAAATAATAGAAGAAAGCTCGTTGTAAATCGGACTCCCCTCATACTGTGAAAGAAGCTGCTTGGTCAGTGAAAGAGTCAGTATGTCTTTTGCCGAGACCATGTTGAGCGGCATGTCAAAATTCTTGGTATAATAGTAGCCTCGGTGTGCGGCATCATATTCAATTGGGGCACCGAACCGTTCTCGAAGAAATTCAATATCTCGGCTTATGGTCGGAACGGAAACTTCGTTGTCATAAGCGAGCTGATGTGAATTAGGATAACAACCTGACTTTATCTTAGTATGGATTTTTGAGAGCCGTTCGAGCATCAGATGATTGTCGATATGTCGTTTTTCTGCTGGCATAATTGCTTCCTCCTGTGGAGTTGATTTAGTTTAGGATATTTTAGCGCGGTTGGTCTATCAGAGCGTGATAGATATGACGAAAAATAGAATTTGTGAAATAGAATTTGTGATTCGTGACTAATTATTTGGAGATTTTCTTCACTCTATCAAGCTTTGATAGTCTCTTCGTGGTATTCTATTGATATGAATGATGATTTTGATGAAAAAGTAACGATAAAACAGGGAGCTCAAGAAATCGACTATGGAATTATCCGCGGAAACAGAAACATTGTTTTTATGAAGGCTGGTTTGGACGGCGGATGTTATGGATATGAAAACAAATACTTCAAAATAGCACGAGAATTGAATTCCCGGCACGGATGTTCCGTAATATCTGCGTCGAATCCCCTCGGCTATCAAAATGATTTTGCGTTGGAAATGACTTTTATCCGGAAATATGCCCAAAAACAAATGCTGACTGATTATGAGGTTTACTATTTCGGGAATTCTAATGGTGCAGCTCTTGGATTAATCAATGCATACAAATTCCCAGAAATAAAGAAAGCGGTTTGCATAAATGGCCCCTTGACGATAAATCCTCATCAAGTGATAAGGGGATTAAAAGGGTTTTCAGAAGAAGAAATGTATCTTGTTTATGGAAGCAAGGATCCGTCATACGACATGCTGAATTTGTATTCTGAGCTGGAATCCGAGAAAATCAAGATCGTAAAGATTCAAGGAGCCGACCATAATTTTTCAGAGTGCCCGGATTTATTTAATGAATTGCCTGGAATTCTTCTCTTCGGAGATGAACTGACCTGTAAAAATGTGAAAATCCGTGATATTTAAAATATTATTTCCAAGTCTATCACGATATGATAGATATTGAATGTTAAAGTTTTCCCAAGAGGTGAAATTATGGAATATTTTGCAATTGATTTTGAGACAGCCAACCAGTATTCAAACAGTGCGTGTTCGATTGGTGTCGTTCGTTTTGTTGACGGAGAAGAAAAGGACAGCGTTTATTCCCTCATCAAGCCTGCGAAAATGTATTTCAGACCGGATTTTATCGACATTCATCATATCAGCTATGACGATGTTCGTGACAAGCCTCAGTTCCCGGAAGTCTGGCAGAAAATTATTGAACCTTTTCTGGGAACGGCCAAAGACAGGCAAATCAATTTTGTCGCTCATAATGCTAGCTTTGACATGGGCGTAATCAAGGGCTGCTGCGAGTATTACGGAATGCCTTTGCCGCAAGTCAATTATGCCTGCACCCTTCAAACCGCCCGAAAAGCATGGAGCGAATTAGACAGTCACAGGCTCACATTCCTCGCCGAGCACTTTGGAATTGAATACGATGCCCACAATGCCTTGGACGATGCCAGAACCTGCGGAAGGATTTTTTCAATGGCGGCACGGAAATTGAATTGCAGCTGCGAAGATTTGTTCTTTCAGCAGGGATTTTGCAAGGTGCTGGGGGAGGGGTGAATGGAAGAAGATGTTTTCATGAGACGGCGAATAATGTTCATCCGTTTAACTAGGCAAGTGGCTTGCCGTATTCGTAAATTGAATCACTTGCGAGATCAATGAAATCATTCCAAAAAACGCATGTACGGCTTTTATCAAGAGAATATTGTTTCCATAAGCCATGGATTTTTACGAGGTCTTTAAATGGCTCAAGCGTTTTAATATCATCCATGACATCGTAGAGAACTTTTTTTCCGTCATCAAAGAGAACTTCTAATTTGTAATCATCCCTATCAGAAAGAGATTTTATTCTTGGAATCATAGGTTACTCCAATGGTGGAAGTTTTTCTATTTTTTGCTGATCCCACATTTTTTGCAACTTTGAACCATTTAGTTGCAACCACTCTTTTACAAGGGCTTGTGCTTTTTGTGGTAAATCGCCGTCAGTCATTTCCAATGTTTTCAAATCAAAAACACCAACATATTCACCATAAAGAGCATGAATATGTGATGGTTCGTGTTCTTTTGGCTTGAAAAACATCTTTATGACTATTCCATAAAATCTTGAAATCTCTGGCATATTTTACCCTCGAACATATAAATTATAACACAGAATCCTATTTTTTTAAGCAATAATTTTATAGGTCGTTTTATTAGGATAAAAAATACGGAAAGAAAGATTTTTTCTCTATCACGATTTGATGAATAACTGGCATAGGGTGTTTGTGAATCTGCTTTTTACTCAATCTCAAACTCTTCCCAGTCGTCTTCCCCAACATCGCTTTCATGCACGGCGTTTTGAAGCCTGATTCCGCTTTGCTTTACGCTTTCGGCGTTTCCTGTAACAAGTGGATGCCACTCAGGCAGGGTGTTTTTGTAATAAAGGCGGCGGTATGCGCAGGTTTCGGGGAGCCAGTCGCATTTTCCGACGTTGTTTTTGGTCAGGCGGGAACATTTCGGCTGTTTTTTGAAGCGGTTTTCGTAGTCGGTGCAGCGGCAGGTCTTTAAGTCGAGAAGGTCATAGGCGATTCTTGTGAAGTGGATTTTTGTATTTTTGCCGCGCCCAGTGATGAATTTTCGGAAGCAGCAGAGTCCGCAGCCGTCGCACAGAGCTTCCCATTGTTCGTCGGTCATCTGTGCGAGAGGCGTTGTTTTGTAAAAGTCGTTTGAAGCAGACATGATTTTACATTTCCTTTCCGCAGAAGAAATCAATCGCGTTGATGTGCCGCACTCCGTTGAAATCCTCGTTCACAGTTTTATCCATCGTAATCAGCACGCAGGGGTAAGAGTCTTTGATTTTTGTGAATGGTTTTAGTTCGCGCTCCAGAGTTTGGGAGTCCTTTACGCTTTCGGCGACTTGAACATAAAAAAGTGAGGACTGTGTTTTTGCCACGAAATCAATTTCCATGTCGCCAACTTTGCCTGTGTAGATTTCGTACTTCCGTCGTTTGAGTTCAAGGAAAACGAGTGTTTCGAGAATGTGCCCGGTGTCGATGTTTCTGTAGCCCAGGAGCATGTTCCGCAAGCCTGTGTCGGCGATGTAATACTTGCAGAGGGTTTTGAGATATTCCTTGCCTTTGATGTCGTAGCGTTGCACTTTGTAGACCATGAAACATTCTTCGAGATAGTGCATGTAATTTTCTACGGTTGGCTGGCTGATTTTTCTTCCGCCGCTTGTGAGTGTGTCGCTGATTTTCTTTGATGTGCAGATGTTCGCTGTGTTTGCAAACATGAATCGTATTACGGATTGCAAACCTGAAAGGTCGCTGATTTGATGCCTGTCTGAAATGTCCTTGAGAAGAATCGTGCTGAAAACACCGTTTAAATATTGATTGATGTTCCGCTCGTCGTTTTTAAGTTGAACTGTGAATGGCAGACTTCCGTAGCGAACATAGTCGAGATAGCACTGTTCCAAGTCAACGGTTTCAAGCCCCTGTTCGCCCCGCTCATGAAGATATTCCTTGAATGAAAAGGGCTGCATGTCGATTGTGACATAACGACCGCTCAAAAGTGTGGCTAGTTCGCCGCTGAGCAAGTCTGAATTGGAGCCTGTGATGTAAATGTCGGTGTTTTTTTTGTTGAAAAGTGAATCGACTGCTTTCTGGAAATTTTTGCAGAGCTGGACTTCATCAAGGAAGATGTAGGTCATTTTGTCGGCTGAAAGCTTTGATTTTATGTTTTCGTACAAGACCTTGTAGTCAAGAAAGGGGTCATTTTCAATTTCATCAAGATGATAATGGATTATCTGATTTTGCGGGATTCCGTCGGCAAGCAGTTTTTCAACGATTTGATCCATCAAAAAAGATTTTCCGCAACGCCTTAATCCAGTGAGAACTTTTATAACCTGTTTGTCTTTGAATGCGTAAACCTGTTCAAAGTAATCATCCCTTGTAGTCATAATCAAAGTATACTTTGAAAAGTTTTTAAAATCAAGAGTTTTCTAAATGTACTTTGAAAACTTTTTGATTTTGGAAGTTTTAAAAGTACATTTAGAATATTTATTAGAACAAAATCAGTCCAGCCACGCCGAGCGGAATCAAGTAGCAGGCGAACCACTCCAGTTTGCCTTTGCGAATCAATTTCATCAAAATCGAAAGCGAGAGGTAGCCCCATGCGAATGCCGCAAGACAGCCGCAGAATACTGGAAGAACACCAATCTGACTTCCGACTTCACCCAAATCTTTTGCTTCAAGCACGAATGCGCCCAGAATCGCTGGAATGGAAACTATAAACGAAAATTCGCCTGCCGCTGCCCGGTTTACGCCCGCAAGCTGTGCGCCCGCAATAGTTGAGCCTGAGCGGCTTACACCTGGCAAAGTGCCCACGCCCTGCATGAAGCCGATAAAAAGTGCCTGAAGAATGGAAATGCCCCTGGCTTCTTCCAGGTTGTTTGAATCATGTTTTTTTGCCCAAATCGAACTGAAAATCAAAAGACAGGCCGTGAACAAGAATCCGACGCAAGTGACTTTAATCGGAAGCTCCGGAATAAGCTTGCTCGTAACAACGCCAATCGCACCTGTTACGATAGTTGCGACAATCACAGCCAGAATTGTCTTTTGGCCAAGCTCGTCCGTGCCTGTGAGAAGGTCGGCTTCCGGGGTTTTAGGGGCTATGCCCCTAGGAGAAGGGGTAGGCGAAAATGGCGAAGCCATTGTAGCCGAGGGGAAGGCTTTCCCCTCCTGCTTTCCACTTGTAAAAATCCATCTGAACAAAATCACGAAAAGACGGGCGATTTTCTTCCTGAAATACAAAATAACCGCCGCAAGCGTGGCAAGATGAAGCATGACATCGAACAAAAGTGGAACTTCGCTCAAACCGAAAAGCTCCTGAGCTACATTAAGATGACCGCTTGAAGAAATCGGCAAAAATTCTGCGATTCCCTGCAAGACACCAAGAATAATTGACTGAAAAATTGTCATAGGATTCTCCATAAAAAGTGCATCTAGTGTAACATAATTCAGTATTTTGATATACTAAGGACATTATGAAAAAATGTATTTTGCTTTTTACCGCTCTTTTGACTTTGGCATCCTGCTCTTCTGTGGTTGTTCCAAATTATATCGTAGATTATTCTGATGAGGGACATGAAAAACGCCTTTCTGAAGAGGCAAGGATTGCAGAATTAAAAAAGGCTAAAAAACAAATCAAAATGGAATCCACTAATGGTGAGGGGGAGGAGGCTGAGCCATCTTCTTATGTAAAAAAATATGTTCCCACCGTTGAGCGTGACAAATGCGTGCGAATTGTTTTGATTTCCGACTTCAACTCAAACATGTTTGGCGAAAAAGAGAATTCGCTCATTGAAAAAATTCGCCAGGCTCAGCCAGACTTAATTGTTCTCACAGGAAATATCTTCAATTTTAAGACGAGTTATGCCCGCCCGGTCGTTAATGTCCGCTATCTTATCGAAGGAATCAAGGATATTGCTCCTTTTTATTATGTTTCCGGGGATACAGAGTTTTATTCTTACCACGAAGGCGAATTCAATCACATAATTACTGACAATGGCGGAGTCGTGCTTGAAGGAAAGGCCGAGGCTCTTAATCTTCCTCTGGGTAAAGTCATTGTGTCCGGTCTTCCCGATCCTTACATTGACCTTTCAATCGAAGAGAGGCAGAAGGGCAAGGACGACAAAGAAAAATATAGGGCAAGAATTGATGCGCTAAAGGCTGAGACAGAAAGAGTTCAGAAAGCGGCAGGAAAAGTGCTTTTTACGGCCCTGCTGGCTCACAGACCTGAATATATTGATGATTACAAGGCGGCCGGCTGCTTTGACCTGGTTTTGAGCGGTCACACTAATGGCGGCTTGTGGAAGTTTGGAAATGTAATGAAAGGCCTGTACGCCAGGCATCAGGGCTTTTTCCCAAAATATGTGGGCGGGGTTTACGAATTCTTTGATGAAGAAAAACCGTCGGCTATGGTTGTCAGCCGGGGTCTTTCTTATCAGAAGCTGAGCCTGCCCAGAATCGGAACGAACCCTGAGCTTGTCGTAATCGATGTCGTTCCCCACGAAAGCCGTTTTTAGAGCCTTATAGTCCCTCGAACCAGTTTTTGAAAAGTTCCGGCCAGACGCTGCATTCTTTTTCGGTGTTTGTGCCGTCTGGGTCTGCAACTTCGGGTGTGGCCAGAGAGAGGGCGTGTTTTCCCCTGTTGAATAGATGATACTCGCAGTTGATTCCGGCCTTGTAGAGGGCATCGGCCAGCAAAAGTGTGTTTTTTGCTGGAACGGCTTCGTCCTGAATTGTGTGCCAGATGAATGTGGGCGGAAAGTCCTTAGTAATGTTTTTTTCGATTGAGACTACATCGCTCATTGTTTCTTTTCCCAGAGAAGAACAGATTTTTTTTGCCTCTCCAGCTTGAATCGTGCCAATGACATTCATGATTGAGCCTTCGTGCCAGTAATTTGGGTCAGAAGTGATGACAGGATAGGAGAGCAAGAGGGCGTTCGGCCTGATTTTTTCTGGGCTGTGGGGAATGTAGTCTTTTAGGAATTTTGAATTCCAGAAGGCTCCTAAACTTGCTGCCAGGTGTCCGCCTGCTGAAAATCCGCAGACAATGATTTTATCTGAATCGACATACCATTTTTCGGCGTTTTCACGGACTAGGGCGACTGCATTTGTCAAATCAATGAGGGCATCTGGAAATTTCATTGGCGAGAGCGAATAGGCAAGGGTTGCCGCATGGAAGCCCAGCGAATTGAATTTTATGGCAACCGGCTCTCTTTCGCGAAAGCCTATGTGCTCGTAGCCGCCGCCTGGAATTACAATTACAAGGGGGCGTTTTTTATCTGGATTGAAGGGCTGGCTTTCGTGAAGGTAGGTCTTTAAAAAAATATCTTTTTTGCCAAGGGAAAATGTTTCGTAAATCATGGATTTATTATAAAATGAATGTGTTTAAAAGGCAAAACCCCCGCTTAAAGGAGGAGAAAAGGCGGGGGTTTTGAGTGACAAACTTCCAACGGAAGCGTCGGTTGCAACTTTTCAGCTGCTTAATTCTTGCTGCTGAGTGTATATTAGACTTTTTAGAGATTTTAATCAATACTTTTTTATGAAAAATATTGAAAATCTTGCGTTTTTTTACGAAAATAACAGAAAATTATGCAGGTTTTCGCAAGGAGTAACATAAAATGAAGAAAATTGGAATTATCGGTGCGATGGAAACGGAAATTGAATTCCTTCGCAAACTCATGGGAAGCGAAATCAAAAAGACTGAGGCCGGCTCTATCGTCTTCAATGAGGGAAAAATCCACGGAGTTGATGTCGTGGTCGTTCGTTCTGGCCTTGGAAAGGTTAACGCCGCCCTTTGTGCCCAGCGTCTAGCCCTTCAGTTTGGCTGCACGAATATCATTAACACAGGAATTGCGGGCGCAATGGCCCATGGATTGGGAGTAATGGATTTTGTTGTTTCGACAGATGCTCTTTATCACGACATGGATGCCACAGGTTTCGGCTATGCAAAAGGTCAGGTTCCCCAGATGAATGTTTTTTCTTTCGAGGCTGACAAAGGAATGATTGAGGCTGCAAAAAAAGCTTTTAACTCTTCTGAATTTGCAAAGGGGGAGGACGGAAAAGAGCCTCATAAAATCATTGAAGGACGAATTGCCACAGGCGACCAGTTCATCAGCGATAAGTCTACAAAAGAGCGAATCAACAATGATTTTTCTCCTGCCTGCGTTGAGATGGAAGGTGCCGCAATCGCACATGCCTGCTACCTCAATAAAGTTCCCTTCGTGATTTTGCGCTGTATGAGCGATATGGCTGATGATTTGCGCGCTAACGGATACGATTTCAATGAGCCTGTCGCAGCAGAATTGAGTGCCCGGGTCGTTGAGAAAATGATTCAGTTAATATAAAATACACGGCAACGAGGTAGCTTTTATGGAAGTCATTCAGAGTTTTACTATTGATCATACGCATTTGAAGCCGGGCATTTACATTTCCCGGGAGGACAAGGGCTTTACCACCTACGATTTGAGAATCACCGAGCCAAACAAGGAACCTGCCGTCGCCCCTGCCGCCATTCACAGCATCGAGCATCTCATGGCGACCTGGTTCCGAAATTCGAGGGTCAAAGATGATGTTGTTTATGTCGGGCCTATGGGCTGCCTCACAGGTATGTACATCATTATGACGGGTGAATACACCGTTGAGGACATGCGCCAGTTGACGATGGAGTGCCTGGAGTGGATACTGACACAGGACGAGGTGCCTGCAACACGTCCCGAGGCTTGTGGCAACTATCTG
>DGTW01000184.1 GCA_002393835.1 Treponema sp. UBA4326 | reverse complement strand
AAACAACTATGAGCGGTTTAATCTGTCCTTTTGAAATCATATTGTCAAAGACGTTTTTGATTTCCGCCATTTCAAAATACTCGCCAGCGTGACCGCCCCAGCCATGCATGAGGTAGAGAATGTCGTAACGCTCGCTTCCTTTTTCATTGTAGCCGTAAGGTGTGTATACATAGGCCGTCTTGGTGATTGCTTTTCCATTTCCGGCATAATCTTTTGAATCGTACTCCAATCGTTCAACCCTGCCTTTTTGCGAAGCCTGCCGTGTGTATTCCGCAGGAACAGACACCGTGAATCCTGTTTGATTATTCATGATAGCCCCCTGTCCGTTCTGCTTTGAGCTTTGAGCGTTCAGATCTTCTTTACTGCAGCCGCAGATTAATATGACGAATAACAGTACGAATAGTGATTTTTGTTTTGTAATCATCTGTACCTCCAGCTTTTTCCTGCTATTAATGATCTCCAAACAGCCAGCCCATAATCGCCTCATCATGTGCAAAAAGGCCGCCGCCTCCGTGCTGGTCTTTTACTCCTCGCGCTTCAAAATAACTTTGTTCTTTTAAGTCCATTGTCACGAGTTTTTCTATCTCGTCTTCAGATAAGCCTTCCTTTTTATACAGTCCTACAAGCTGGAGGTATGTTTTTTGAACCGAAGATCTTCCGTAATAAGTGTCGTTTCTGCCGGTGACAAGGTAGACTGGCCTTCTTGCGCGAACAAGAGGATCTAACTCTCCATCCCACTGGGAAGAACAATGAAGAAAAGCCGTGTAGAGTTCCGGCGCAATCTGCATCACAAGGGAACCAGTTTCCCCGCCACCAGAATAGCCGTTCAGGTAGACCTTTGAGCGGTCAATCTTGTAATGGTCAAGAAAATATTTTGTAAGGGCTACCGTCTGTTTTGCGCTTGTCATCCTCCAATCCGAAAGCTGAGGAGCCACGATAATCATCTTAGCGTTATATTTTTGTGCTTCAATTCCGTAGTCCTCTGCTTTAATGTTTCTACCCACGCCCTGGAAATGAAGTCCTTCGTATCCGGGAAGTGTTATAAAAAGCGCATAGGCTTCTTTTCCGTCGTAGGCTTTTGGAACATACAGGCCAAAGTGAATATCGCCGTCTGAATCCGAATGAAATACATTGTCAAAGGTGAAACCACGGATATTGTCTTTTCCAAAAGTAACTGATTCTGCAAACAGTCCGCCGTCCAGCATAATTACAAAAGAACAGAGCACAAGAAATCTTTTTATTTCTTTACCCATGCACGAACTTCCTTTTCTGATTTTGCAACATTGCCACCACGGATGGAAAGTGCGTCCTTTGATTTTACACTTGCACCCTTTGCAAGCTTTTCAACAGTAGGAAGAGCATTTGCTCCGTTTGAGCTTCCTTCGTGGGAGAAGAAAGGGATAATTGTTTTTCCTTTAAAGTCGTAGCTTTCGAGGAAGGTCCACATTGGCATAGGAAGGTCGTACCACCAGACAGGGAAACCGAAATAGATTGTGTCGTAGTTTGCCATTTCTTCTTTTGTAATGTTCACGTTGATTGCAGGACGGATCCCCTTATCCTTTTCATTTTTTGCGCGGTCAGCAACTTTGTTGTAATCTTCCGGATAAGCTTCTTTTGCAGTTACACGCCGCAAGTCTCCGCCTGTTTCATCAGCAATCCAGTGTGCCATTTTGTCAAGATTTCCTGACCATGAAAAATACACTACCAGGGTCTTGTTGTTCGATTTTGCATCAGCTTTGTTCTGAGCAAATAATCCGCTTGTTGCGGCAATTGCAATAAGTGCAGTTAAGATAATTGATTTGATTTTCATGAGTTTTCCTCCAGATATTTATGTGTAAGATGCGCAAGGGTATGGAGCGGTGCGAAGCAGTCTGCGATAGCAGACCGTACGTAGGTAAGCCGCGGAACACCCGACCGCCGCTTGCCGGCGGTTGCGCCCAGATTTTATTGAGGGGTTATTACAAAACCCTCAAAACGGCGAAGTCAAGGCTTTAAGCGTGAGCGTGCCTTGACTCGACGTATTTTTTAAGCCCAAGCTTTGTAAGCCATTTTTCTACAGACTTGCCGGCACCGCCTTCTGCTTCTTTCATAGAAACAGGAAGACCTTCAAGAACGGTTGCGCCCCTTGCCTTTTCACGAACGGTTTTATAGGTTCCGCCGTCTCTGCTTCCCATGTGGGTATTGAATGGAACGACCGTCTTTCCCGAAAAATTCACAGTGTCAAAAAGCGTGTAGATAATCATGGGGAAGGTGTACCACCACATCGGGTAACCGATAAAAACAGTGTCGTAGTCAGAAAGATCAATTGCATTTTTGATTGCAGGACGCTGGTCTTCGTCGTGTTCCTTTTTAGCGTAGGCTGCCAGCGCGTCATAGTGGTCGCGGTTTTTGTCGTAAGGAATTACCGGTTCAATTTCCAGAAGGTCACCGCCAGTCTGACGGGCAATTTCTTCTGCCAGGCGCCGTGTTGAATCGTATACTGAAAAATAAAGAATAAGTGTCTTTACCATTTGTTTGCTCCTTGTGATTTTCTTGGGCGTTCGTCGTTCGCTTCGCTCACTTCACGAGTTTTCTTTTGCTCACAAAAGGGTGAGCATTTTGCTACGCAAAAACAAGAAAACTCGCGCCGTCGGGCTTTGCGGGGTTCCGCGCTCTCGCGCTTCATTGCTTCGCAACGACCGCCGTTGGCGGTCGCCCCTACAATCCCTAACGCATTTTTAATATAACAGAAGGGCGGTAGCTTTGAACAATCAAAGTTTTGTATTGCTGTATGCGTTGAGCGTATAGCAAAGCTGTGTTACAATATAATCATGATAGAAACTTACATCCTTCAAAATCTTGTCGCCTTTGCTGACAGTGGAACGCTTGTTGCCGCAAGTGAAATTGTGAATGTAACGCAGCCGTCGCTCACGCGCTCCCTTCAAAAGCTGGAGGACATCTTAGGCGTTTCCCTTTTTGAGCGCACGAAGAACACGATTTCTCTGAACCAGACGGGAAAGCTTGCCGTGGACTATGCCCGCCGGATTCTTGCCCTTCAAAATGAGATGGAAAATGAGGTGGTAGACTTTTATAGGCGGACGAGGGAAATCAAGGTCGCCTCTATCGCCCCCGCACCCTTGTGGCATCTGACGGAGCTTTTCAATAAGGCGGCTCCCGAGACGAAAGTGGAGGGAAATCTTTGCGAGGAAAATGACAGGCTTTTTTCTGATTTGGAGCATGACAAGGCACAGGTCATCATCACCACGGAGAACAGGGCTGACGAGCGTTTTTATGCCCGGGAATTTTTTGAAGAGCATCTGAAAGTCTTTCTGCCCAAAAGCCATGACCTTGCAAAAAAGAAGTCCGTGGCCCTCGCTGACCTTGCGGGAGAAACTTTCATCATGGCTTCCGCGCTGGGATTCTGGACGAATGTGGTAAAAAGGGAGATTCCAGGGGCAAAGTTCATCGAGCAGGACGACATAACCGACCTGAGGGACATCATCAATCATTCCACGCTCCCGGCTTTCGTGACCGACATCACTGAAAACGCAAGGCACCTTCCCGGCCTGGAGCAGTCAAGCCGTGTTGCCGTGCCGATTCGCGATGAAGCGGTGAATGTGCATTTCTATGCGGTCTGCCGCGTGGAGATGATGAAACAGCTGGAGGCGGTGCTGGGAACGTGAATCGGAACGGCGCAAGAAGCTTTTTGAAAAGCGACCGGCACGAGGGGGAACGCCCTTTTCGTGCGAGCCTTTGCAATCCTGCCCCTGGCTGAATGGTCCTCCCATTCGTACAGCTTCAGCGCAACTTCCCGTATTCCTCATCGCTTTCGTTCGCTGCGGGGACAGCCTCATTTCATACATCTTTTGCCAGGCGGAAGACGGTCCAGCCTTTCGGCCACCCCGTGTACATGGTGGCGTGCGTGATGATAGCCGCGATTTCTTCTTTCGTAACGCCATGGACCTTTGCGTTCTGCAGATGGTAGGCAAGGGAAGCATCAGTGATTCCGCTTGCCACCGGTGCGTCCTTTTCCTCGGTCTGATGGGCGAGTTTGTGCGATGAGCTTTGCGCAGGCGTGGGGCGGCATAAAGGAGGGTAACTGCAAGTGCTGCCGCCATCGCATGCGGCACGTTCCTCGTCTTTTTCATATTCACCAGTCTCCTGAAACTGTTCCTGTACGAGTAAACTGTAACGGCTGGAACAAGAAAAGAACAATGCTCGTTTTGAATGGGACCATGCACGGTTCGCATACTTCGGGGGATATACGGCAAACATAAGGAGAAACACTCCTCCCGCATGTATAAATATTTCGAGCTTCCCTTAAGTATTATGATATGGTATGAATTAATCTTCGCACTGGCTGCAAGTTCTACCATGGAACTAAGCATAACATAGCAATAGCTACAAATTATATCAATAGCCAAAGGAAGGGCTGGATTGATGTGACTTACTGTCTCGAAGTTTCTAGGCACTTTTCCCAACTCTGTCGCTTATCCCGCACATCGTCGCAATCTGCACATTGAGTTTACGCGAGTCCGTGCTAGACTGACTGCAAGAAAGTCCAAGGAGGACACTCACATGAAAAAACTTATCGCGCTTATACTCACACTGACCGTCGTAGCGGCGACTCTTTCCGCCAAGCCCAGCAAAAAGGAGCTTCAGATGAAACAGAATCAGCTTATCGACAGAATGGAAATCCGCGAGCTTGTTGCCCGCTACGCAGTGGAAAGCGACAAGGGAAATCAGGACTACTACCGAAACATTTTCTCGCAGAACCTGCGCCTCAGAATCATTATGGGCGAGAGCGTGAACGAAATCAACGGCGTTGAAAATATGATTGAAATCTACAAGAAAGGCGGAGCGGCTAAAATCTCCTTCCACCAGACAGGCCAACAGGTGCTGGATTTCATCGACGAAAATCATGCTAAGGGCGTTGTCTACCTGACGGCTCTTCTGGGCGACGAAAAGCCCGCAAAGATGTGCATCCGCTACGAAGACACATACGAGAAAATCGACGGCAGGTGGTGGATTACCGCGCGCGACCAGATTTTTGTGCACAGGGAACAGTAGGGAAAGGGGAAAGTCGGGCAGGCTGTCAAACAGTTCTGCAAGGAAAGAAACGCATGAAAAAGCTGACAACAATTTTTGCACTGCTCGTGCTTGCGCTTTCCGCCTGCACGGGATAGGAAACAAGACAAAGAAATGGGACTCTACCAATGACCATAGAAGAAAAAGAAGTCTACGCCACTTACGAGGCGATAAACATCGCCATGATAAAAAAAGACCGGGATGCAATGGAGCGATACTTTGACGAAAAACTCACCTTCACCCACATGAGCGGAAAAAAACAGACAAGGGAAGAGCTCATCGGCGAGATTTTGGACGGCACGTTAAACTACTACAAAATTGATACAAAAGATTATTCAATCAGCGTGACCGGTGACACCGCTTGGATGAAAGTCACCCACACCCTCACGGCAAAAGTGTATGGAATCAGCGGAGCATGGACACTGGCTGGCGAAAACACTTACAGAAAGCGGGGCGGAATCTGGGTGCGGGTGAGATGATTCGCGCGGAAGGGGTGTATACCCCGCCACTTGGGGCGAAATAAGGGTATGCAACCCTGACTACAATACCTTATAAGAACGACGAACCTCGGCGCAGTAACATGGTAGGCGACAAATTCGATTGCATTGAACCGTAGAAGTAAATCATACCTCGCTGCTCTGCGGCGAGGTTCGTTGATTCGTCAGGAACAGGAGCGTAGACTATGCATCAAATGCATTGTGAATTGCAAAACTTATATTGTACATTTAGCTTTCGCATGCAGTATCATGTATGCAGAGGGTAGGGTGCTTTATATGCGGGCAACAAGACTGAACAAGGGAATCAGTCGTTCGCTTCATGAACTTACCCGGATAACACAGACGGAGGATTAATATGGAATATGTGACTTTAGCGAATGGAATTACGTGTCCAGTCATCGGGCTTGGAACTTTTATGCTTTCGCCCGCAGACGCTCAGAACAGCACCCGCGAAGCTTTGAAAATGGGCTACCGGCTTATTGATACAGCCAACGCTTATGTGAACGAGCGGGCTGTTGGGCGTGGCATGAGGGAAAGTGGCGTGCCCAGGAAGGAGATTTTTCTTTCCACAAAACTCTGGCCGTCGGAATACGAAAATCCTCATGCGGTGGATGAAACGCTTGAGCGTCTTGGCGTGGACTATGTGGATTTGCTTTACATCCATCAGCCGGCGGGAAACTGGCTTGCTGGTTACAGGCAGCTGGAAAAGGCTCTGCGGGAAGGAAAAGCAAAGACTATCGGCATTTCAAACTTTGAGGGAAAGTACATTGAAGAGCTTGAAAGAAAATGGGAGATTGCCCCTCAGTTTATTCAGGTGGAAGCGCATCCATATTTTACCCAGAAGGATTTGCGGGTCACGCTGGACAAGTACGGCATCCGTCTCATGAGCTGGTACCCCCTCGGCCACGGCGACCGCACCCTGATTGAAGAGCCGATTTTTGCAGAGCTTGGTAAAAAGTACGGGAAGTCTCCTGTCCAGGTGATTCTGCGCTGGCATCTTCAGATGGGCTTTGTCGTGATTCCGGGAAGCAAGAACGTGGCGCACATCAAGGACAATTTTGACATCATGGACTTTACGCTGACCGCTGACGAAATGGCACGCATCGCCGCTCTGGATAAAGGCGAGCGCTACTACCACCGCACTGACGAGCAGCTCGTGCAGTTTGCCGCATGGAAGCCGGAGTTCGAGAAGGCGTAGCAGATAGAGCGAAGCGGGTATGTGCCAGCACATAAGCGGCGGCGAATGGAAGTCCACGCATTTGCAGGCAAGTATCTGTTGCATAGAATAAGGAGAAAAACATGGACTACGAAAAAGGATATGTGTACACACTGATGGACCAGGGCGGCCCTACCGACGTGCGCGAGCCGTACTTCAAGGAAGCCGTGGACGAGATGATGCGTGCGCGGACGCTCTGCGCCAAGGCGAATGCAAAATTGCCCGATGACCCAGCTTATGTTTCTGATTTGGAGAAGCTCTTTGGCCGCAGGCTGGACGACGTGCGGATTCTGACGCCGTTCATCTGCGACTTCGGGAACCGGGTGGAATTCGGGAAGGGCGTGTTCATCAATCATTCTGCAATCCTGAGCGCATCGGGAGGCATCGTATTTGAGGACGGCGTGTCGGTGGCTCCCGGAGTGCGCATCGCGACAATCAACCACGACTTTAACGAGCGGCACACAAAATACACCTACGGCAAGGTGACGATAAAAAAGAATGCGTGGATTGGGATGAACGTAACGGTTTGCCCCGGCGTGACAATCGGCGAGTACGCGGTGGTTGCGGCGGGTGCGGTCGTGACAAAGGATGTGCCTGATTACGCGGTTTACGGAGGCGTTCCTGCGAGGCTTATCAAAACGTTGAATCGCTCTGAGCAAAAAGAATAGCCGCGGGTTTGGCGAAGACAAATTCGCTAAGCAAGCGCAGCTTGCGGCGGGTGCCCGGCAAAAGGAGTGGCGGGAACAGCGAATGCGCGCAGCTGGTGCCCCGCGCCCAGCCTGATCCGTGCGTCATTCCTTCCGCAGCTCTTCCAGGAAGAAGGCCGCCGCAGGGGAAAGCTCCG
>DGTW01000310.1 GCA_002393835.1 Treponema sp. UBA4326 | reverse complement strand
GTTTTGCGGAAATTATGAAAAGCGGCAGTGTTGACGAAAAAACGATGCGCAATTTCTCACAAGATATTTACAATGAAAGCCAGAGACTGATTCTTCTTGTGAACGACATTCTAAAACTCTCGAAACTCGACGAAGAGTCAATCACGATGGAAAAAGAAGAAATCTGCATAGAAGAAATCTGCCGCGACGTAATCAAATCTTTGAAAATCTTTGCGCAGAGAAAAAATGTTTCGATTGAGCTTGAAAGCCTTACGAAAGATTGCATAAAGGGCGTTCCGACGGTCATTCAAGAGATGATTTTTAATCTTGTGGAAAACGCAATCAAATACAACAAAGAAAACGGAAAAGTGTTCGTTAAAATCGAAAAGGTGGAGAGGGAAAAGCCTTACTTAAAACTTCTTGTCAAAGACACAGGGATAGGAATCGCCGAAAATCAGCAGGAGAGGATTTTTGAGCGTTTTTACAGGATAGACAAGAGCCGAGCAAAAGACACAAAAAGCGTGCGAACCACAGGCACAGGGCTTGGTCTTTCAATCGTAAAGCACGGTGCAAAATATCACAATGCAAAACTGAGCGTAAAAAGCAAACTCGGCGAAGGAAGCGAATTTTGTGTGATGTTTCCTGTATAGTAAAAAATATGGCAGAAAAATATTTTCGATATAGAAATATCAAGGAATATTTTTTCTGCAAGTAAAGGTTACTGAAAAAATGAATTGTACTTTAGGGTTGGAATGAAGAAGTGGTTGGTTTTGGTACATTTTTCTTGACAAACAGAATATACATTGTATATACTAATATGTGGAGGTGCATTATGCAAGCTGTAGTTCAGAAATGGGGTAATAGCCTTGGTTTTAGGATTCCTTCTCTTTGGGCAAAAGACAACAATGTAAAGAATGGCAGTAAAATCGAAGTGATTGCCGAAAAAGGAAAAATGATTATTCTTCCTCAGAAAAAATCGCTTGATGATATGATGGCTATGGTAACATCCGAAAATATTCATTCAGAAATTTCAACTGGTAGTTCGGTAGGTAATGAAGAATGGTAGCATCAAATTATACTCCAGAAAAAGGCGACTTGGTTTGGCTTGATTTTGATCCACAGGCAGGACATGAACAGAAAGGTCGTCGCCCTGCAATTTGCATTTCTCAGAAAATATACAATAAAAAAACAGGTCTTGCTTTATTCTGCCCTATTACAAGTCATATTAAAGGATATCCTTTTGAAATTGTATTGGAAAATCATTCTATCAACGGCTGCATTTTAAGTGACCAGGTAAAAAATCTTGATCATATACAAAGAAACTGTGATTTTATAGAAAAAGCCACAGAAGATGAAATTAATTCTGTTGTGGACAATATAAAACTGTTAATGGAATAATCACATAACAAGAAGTTCAAAGCCGACACAGGCTCAAGGCCAGTGCGGTTTAACTCATTGTTATGCCCACGCCCGCATTAGGGCGGTTCTATTAAAAATATATTAGAAATGGACATACAAATTTTCACTAAATTTTATGGAGAAAAAGAAAATGAGGAAGTCCATTTCAAAGAAATTCTTAGTTTCAATCATTTTAAACTTTATCATGTTTTTTATGTTATGCTTTGTTGCTTACTACAAAAGAGAAAGCATAAAAAATCGAATACTACTAAAGATATTGCCTAACAATCAACAAAAAATTGAAAAACTAGCTTTAGATATGAATACCGCCGTGATTGAACCAGTTATTTCAAACTATCAAATAAACTCTTCAAATAGAAAAATAAAAATAGCTTTTATAGGAAATTCATTAACTCTACATTCTACTTTAGAATCAATTGGTTGGAATCATACATCAGGAATGGCCGCTTCGTCTTTAGAAAAAGATTATGTCCACAAAACTGTAAAAAAATTGGCTGAAAGTAAAAATGTAAATATTGAATATGCACTAATCAATTTAGCTGATTGGGAAAGGGAATTTGAAAGCTTCGATATTAACCGTCTTCAAAAAATATGGAACTTTAAACCAGAATATATAATTTTCCAATTAGGAGAAAATGTAAACGTTTTGCTTTTTCTGCTTACGCTTGTGATTGATATGTTCGCAGTCCGCCTGCTGATAAAAGGAATCCGCCTGGGCAATGATTCCATAACTGCCGTAACGGAAGGCCGCATTTTCAGGGTCGTGCGGGTAAAATACCTGTTCATCACTTACTGGATAGCCTATCATTTTGAATTTGTTGCGGATGGACGGACATACAAAGCTGCTTCCGGCGTTTCGCCGTTCAAACCGCTTTCTGACGAGGAGCTTAATTCCGCCCAAAAAATCCGCTATTCGGTCAGCCACCCCAAAGATGCCGAGCTTGTCTGCCTTAAACGCAGACACCGTTTTGCTGTAGGCGTGATTTTTTGCGTAATCGCTGTGGCATTAACGCTTGTCACTGGCATTTATGCATTTGAAGGGTATTTGCACTGATAGAAAATCCCCTACATCTCCACCCCCACAAAAACGCTGTTTTTCTTGAATTCCGTGATTTTAGCCCTCTGCCATAAATCACAGAATTCATATTCCTCAAAAAACAGGTATACCGCCCTTATATACCGCAGTTTCTTCCGCTCACTCTTTGCGCTCGTTTCCTGAAAATTCAGTTCAAGCTCCAGAGTATAAACCTCATTTTCAATAATCCTGTCTTTTTCCGTAAGCTCCGCCTGTTCAAGCCTTACGGCAACAAAGGGTAAAGTCCTGCAATGCTCCCCAAAAATCACCGCATCGTAAAAATCATCAAGCTCTAAGCCGTCGCTGTTTTCATCGTTCACCGTTTTTATAAAAACAGGCATCTTTTCCTTAAAAAAGGCGGAAAATGCAGTCAAAAGGCTTTCTGCGTTTTTCATTACAGCGTTTTTCTCCTGTACGCTTCAAGAATCTGTCTTGCTTCTTCCGGCATTTCAAGGCCGTTCAGTATTTTATAGTCCTTAATTTCAAGCCCGCCCTTAATCCTCTTTCTTGCGCATTCGCTCTTGTGCATAAAGACGTTCATAATGCATTCCGCCAGGTCTTGCGGCAGGGTCTCCTTTGTAAATCCCGCCGTATAACGCGCAAGAATTTCGTGGTTTTCAAGCCGTCCGTCAAAAAAATAAAGTTTTCTTCCGTCAAGATGGCAGTCAGTGTTCACGCTTTGCCGTGCGGACAAATCCAGAATCCTTACCAGTTCAACAGGATTCAGCTCTTCAAGAATTATCCGCCTGTCCTGTATTTTTTGTATGCAGATGTATTCAACAATGCAAAGCTTTCTATCCAGATAATTTTCAACGCTTTCCTGCGCGCTCTGCAAAATCAGCAAATCCCTTTCTTTCTCGCATTCATCAAGATTAAAAAAATCCCTTACGCGCTCATAATCCACCATTAGATTCTCTTCGCCTGTCATCGCATCCCCCTTAAAAAACAAAGACAGGAATCGCTCCCTGCCTTTGCCATTTTCCTATGCCTTTGCGGTTTTAAGGACGGCCATGTTCTTTGCCATAGTCGTCAAAAAGCCGTCTCGCTTTCTGAACCGCAAGAACTCCTGTCCGTATTCAAGGCTTTCCGTAGTGTCAGAAAAGCGTTTAAGCTCTATTTCCTTCCTGTTGCCGTGGATAATCCGCTCTGGGTTCATAAACACCGCAAACGGAGTGTCGGCTTTTAAGTCGGTAAACTGCGGCAGAACGCTGCAGACAATTCCTTCATAGCCGTCAATCACGCCGGGCATCTTTTCCCACGGTTGCCGCCAGAGCGGTTTCCCGTTAGAATCCTTTATGTTGGTGATTTCATTAAGAACGGTATCGTTCAAGAACCACTTGCATTTTGCCCGCTCCGCGCTCGGCACAAGCATTTCAGCTTTCCTAAAATCCTCGTAGCTCAGCTTGCTTCCGTCCGTACTGGAAATACTCTGTACATTCACGTTCTTTGCGTTCAACGCTCCTGTAAACGGAGTAGCCTTTGCTGTCAGGCATTGCGTGTCAAACTCGTGGGCGTAAGAAGCCTTGAATTTCTTTATGAACCTTCTGCCAATGTCCACAAAAGCGTCCTCTTCAAACTCGTCATACCAGCTTATAAAACCGGCGAGCGTATATGCTTTAAGTTCAACTCTGCTTGGAGAAGTTGCGGTTACGCTCTTTATCTGCTGTCCGTAGTTTGTGTTCCAGGTCATCTTTACCAGGCTTCCTTCGTCCTCGTCAAGAAAAAGGCTGGGGCCCGTCATTCGCCTTTCAGAAACAAGCTTCATCATACAGGATTCTTCCGCGGCCACCTCAATAAGGATTTCAGAATACACAGGATTTATAAGGTACTGGTCGTTGGACTCCATGTTTCCGATAGGATCTCCCAGAGCGTCTTTCGAGCGGATAAAGCCCTTTCCTGTTACCCAGCTGTAATCCTTGATGTTCGTCCACTTATCCATGCCGAAGTTCGGACAGCATTTCATTTCGCCGAGCGTTTGCCTGTTGTTAGTCCAGAGCGCGGCAAGCATTTTTCCGATTCCGTATGCGGCTTCCTTTTCGTCCATGACGGTAATGCTTTTGTCCGCTTTTTTCAGCTCGTCCTTCAGCGATTTGATAGTGTCCTTCATGCTCTCCATTTCCGAGGTGGTAACGCCGTGCATATCAATCACGGCTTTCGTTATGTCCTCGATTATGGCGTCCTGCTCGGAAAAATACCTTGCAATCTGCTCGTCGCTTGCCCCCGCCTTTGGAATCATGTTCTTCATTCCTTCAAGCTTTTTTTCCAGTAATGCGATTTTCTCGTTCAATTTCTTCTCCTTAAAATTACGCTAGAGTTTTCTCTAATCTGAATGGCGTTTCCAAAAATGCATTCAGCCGTCTTTTATTTCAGTTCAGCCTATATCCCCCTTTTTTCAAGAACTCATACAGAGACTTTTCCTCTCCGCTCCTTGCCGTGCGGATAACTTCCGCGTAAGGATTCGCCGGAACATTGCAGACGCTGAATTCCAAAAGCTCCTGCTTTCTGAAAATCAAATCCGCCTTTTCATCCGGATTTACAGAATGATTCACAACTTCCGCTTCAATCACCCTGAACCCCACGGAACCGCAGTTCAGGCTTCCCTTCAAAAGCCTCTGTCCGATTCCCCACCCGAAAGGGTCAAATTCCCTGTCGTTAAAAATCATCTCGCCTTGCAGTGTTTTTCCAAGAATGATGTTTTCCATATATCCTATTGCCGGAATGTTCCTGTCATGCGACCACAGTATCACGGGATTTTTTTTGTAGCCGTCAAGAACCCAGCCGCTCTGGTCTATTTTTTCGTTGTCGCGGTCAAGGTCGCCTGTGCTCATCGTTATGCAGAGCCTGTCCTTTTCGTTTTTTTGAGTACATTCCATCCGCACGTTCCTGTAGATGTCTACATTGCGCGCCTGTTCTCCTTTTTGGCGATTTTCGTTTAGCAGCTTCGCCAGCGCGCTCGTATTCAACGAGCACTCCTTGCTGTAAATCCCATCCACAAAAACTGTCATATTCATCATCCTCCAAATGAGAGTTTT
>DGTW01000323.1 GCA_002393835.1 Treponema sp. UBA4326 | reverse complement strand
CTTTCAATCAATGTTCTCTGCTCAAACGGCATTCTTTCAGACGAAGACAAAAAAGAGCTTGAAGAAGCTCAGAAAGAGCTTGATTCAATCAAAATATCCCATTTCTGCGAGCATTGCACGGCTACCATGCAGAAATATGTACTTCCAGTCAAATCAGTCGGAGTCCAGGGTGACTTCCGCACTTACCGCTTCCCGGCAGTTCTTCGCTTCAATAAAGACGAGGAAAACGGTTTCTGCCATTTCCCCAAGCACTGGAAGAAAATCGAGGACGAGTCAAGCAACATCACCAATTCGGCAAAACTCCTCAACCGCTGCGTAATCGCATTGTGGCAAAATCCAAAAATCAAGGACGAGGATTTAAAACTTCAGGAAGGCTATTGTGACCGCCGCCGCCTAGACCAGCTCCGTGAAGTTGACAACATTGTTCTCAAAAATCTGCACGAGAGCGGCTGGTACGACAAGATTTTCCAGCACCTTACGATTGACCTGCCATTCGCCTCTTCTCCAGACAGAGCAAGTTTCGTCCTTCGCCCGGTCTGCTCGGAAGACGTAATGACGGCCCGCTTTGCCCAGCTTGACCAGGACTTGCTCAATAAAATCGTAAAAGAAATCTCGGAGCTACCATTCGTTGATGCTCTCTATTACGACGCAACCAACAAGCCGCCAGCAACTTTCGGCTGGGAATAATGCTAAAATAAAAATCCCCCCGCTTCCTTGAAAATCTAATTTTAGGAAAGCGGGGGATTTTTTTATGAAAATGTGATTTACAATCCTTGATTAGAAATCGTATTCGCTTAAATTCTCCTCTCGGTCGACGATAATCCAAAGAGCGGCATTTTCCTTTGCGACAGGCTCAAAATACTTTTTGTAGGCATTAATTACCTGAGCCGGCTGAACTGCACGAATGGCTTCTGACCGATGAAGATAAGCCTGCTCGGAACCGTAATACTCCATGCTGGTGATTACATTTGCGGCCACACCAGAAGCTGTCTGAGAAGAATTGAAAATTGAGGAAATATATTTGTTCTTGTACTGGTCAAGTTTCTTCTCAACTGCCTCCTCATCAAAGGAAGAAATAGCATTGAGAATCAATTTTTTGAACTGCTCTCTGCCAGAGACTCGGTATGCAGAAATAACACCTACAAATTCCTTGCCACCCAAAACTCCGGTATTAATTGAATAAACAGCTCCTGCCTGCTCACGAACCTGGGCGTAGAGCAAATCATCAATAAACATTGAGGCTATGGCATAAGGAATATATTCGTCAGAATCGCGGGAAGGACAAGAGTACATTCCGGCAACATAGCCAGTTTCTCCGGCCTGCTCATTGGCAATACGAATAGCCTCATTGTTGACAGAAATTTTTGCAATTCTCGGCAGGGAGAAGGCTTTTCGGGGAATTCCGCCAAACTTATGCTCCAGCTTTTCCGTAAAATCATCGATGAGAGGAGCACTGAAGTTACCAACAACGACAATCTTGATTCTAAGGGCATTCATCAGGCTTGTATGGAGGCCTTTGACAAGATTGAGGGTCAGATTTTTGTAAGAATCTTCCGTTACGCTTCCGGCCGTACCATAAGGGTGATCCTTAAAGACATTTTTTGTAATAGCCAGTCCAAGAGTGCCGGATGGATCCGCATTCTTTCTGGAAATTTCGTCCGCAATCTCGTTCATCCTGCGGCTATAGTCTTCCTCTGAAAAGAGAGGATTGAGCATACATGATGAGAAAATATTGAAAACCTCGGACAAATCCCGCTGAATACAAATGAATCCTGCAGTAGAATAATCTTTTCCCGAAGAAGATGACAGGGAAAAACTTTTTTCGTATTCTCGGTGCTGGATGTCTTCATAAGAATACATGTCCGATGCCCTAAGGGCAAGATTGAGGGTAAGGTCTTCAAGACCGCTCATGCTGCTGTCCAGGGCGCTTGTTCCACCTTCAAAAACAAGCCTGAAAACGACGATTTTACTTCCACGATTCTGCTTGAAGACTACAGGAATCTCATTTGAAAGGTGCTTGATTGTAAAATCTTCGACAGGAGCTGCCTTGGCTGCCTCAACATTGCCGGTAGATCCGCAGGAAGAAAGGCTTAAAGAAAGAGAAAGAGCCAGCGAGAGCAGGAAAGTCCTTGCAAGAATAGTCTTCAGATATTTGAATGATTTATCGTTCTTCATATTTTTCCTCTTTAGTCGTTTTCAGAAGCAGTCTCTTCAAGATTTTCATGCACGGTTTCAGACTCAGGTTTGTAAGACCTGTGCCAGAAAGCATTCTCTGCCGTGATTTTCTCGTAGCCCATCTTCAGGAAATTGACTTTATATTCTTCCCAAACATCAGGACTTACAGAAACAATGAGAACTCCATATTTATCTTGAATGTACTTTTGCACGAATTCAATTACATTGTCCTCATTAACCCTGGCAATGTTCTGGTCATAAGTGAAAAAATATTCAGGCCCGCAAGATGCCCATGCCGATGAAAGTGAAGCGAGGATAGCCTTGGCGCTCTCCAGCTCATAAATTCTTGAATCTTCAAGCTGCTGCTTCACACGGAAAATTCCGTCATCCTTGAAAAACTCATCCTTATTGAGCATGGCAGGAATTGCCTTTTCCCTGAGGATTGCAAGGAATTCATCAGCTTTTTCTGCAGGGTTGAGATAGTCTTTTTTGTAAGCATGAACCTTTCCAATTCCATATTCAGGACTGTCAGCCGGCTTTTCAGAATTCTGCGTGGCGGCAAAAAAACCGATGCGGCCGCTTACCCGGCTTGTCAGATAAGATGTTCCGATATAATCGCTTTCAGGAATTTCCATTGCAGGCTCTGAAAGGAAGGTCTTTGCAAAAAGTCCCTTGGGATTGTTAGCCAGACTTGCCCACACATCCGCAGAATAAGTGTCTCCCCTGTCAGTTTCGCCGTCTGGACCTCGAAGATAGAAAGCAAGCTGAATTAAATTTGGTGAAGCGCCTGGATTTACGAAAACAAGTTTTTTGTCAGCGGTGAATGTGTCTCTTGCCTCTGGAAGGGCAAAAGGAATTGGCGACTCTGGATTAGCCCAGTCCGAGAATATTTCTTTTACATAGGAAAAAACTTCATCATGTTTGACATTTCCGCCAACAAACAAGGCTGAATTTGAGGGAATATAGTACCTCCGCTGGATTTCACGAAGAATGTCAGGTGTGGCTTCCTTGATGACTGCGGGATAGCCGGAAGGATCGCTTCTCCATGGAGAATTGGGAAAGAGAGCCTTACAAAGGGCGGCATACCTGATTCTAGAAGGGTCAGAAAATGAGCCTGTTATTTCTGAAAGCACGACCGATTTTTCGTTCTCCAGTTCCTGCTCGTCAATTTTTGGAGTACGAACGGCATAAGACCAGAATTCAAGCCCCTGACGAACCAAGTCAGACGGAATGGTGAAAAAATAGTTGACTCTGTCTTCGCCGGTGGAGCCGTTCTGGTCAATCTGTCCAAGTTCGTTGGTCCCGTCATTGAAGGCCTGGGAATTTTCGTACTTTTCGTTTCCCTTGAACATCATGTGCTCATAAAGATGAAAAAGTCCGGCAGTTTTTGGAGTCTGAGTTACGGCTCCGGCACGGACTGCAATCTCGATGTAAGCGAGTGGAGCCGCATCATTCTCGGCCACGAAAAGCTGAAGGCCGTTATCAAGACGGTAACGGAAAAGGCCGGGAATGGAAGTGGATTCTGCGTATGAGAAGGCAAGAAGTGAAAGGATGAATATAAAAAGTGATTTTTTTAGTTTGGAAAACATAGTCTGACTATTATAGCATAAAGGGAAAAAATTGAAAATGGAAAAGATAAGAAATAACAGGGCAAAGGCATTATATTGCATTTGCAGTAAAAATGGCGAGAGAGAGTAAAACGGCTTACGGGAA
>DGTW01000027.1 GCA_002393835.1 Treponema sp. UBA4326 | reverse complement strand
GGAAAAATCGCCTATGCAAAAAAGGAGGTCGTAAATGAGCGCTAAAAGAATTTCCAAAGTCATTCTTTTGTTTTTCATGTTTCTGGGGCTTTTTCTCCAGTCATGTGCATCCACGAAATTCGAGGGAAGGGCCGTGATGACAGGCCGGGTCTCGGATCCCAGGGGAAATCCTGTCCCTAATTATCACATATCAGCCGGAATCGGAATGGAGGCGATTACCGATGCTGGAGGAATCTTTGTCTTCAGGAATGTCTCTTCGGGCAACTATAGGCTGAAGGGCGGCGGCAAGGGCTGGTGCGGAACTGATATGGACTTTTATTTCCATGACAGAAAAGAAATTGTATGCATCCAGGTAAGCCCTCTCGAATCCCTGATTGAGCCTCTTTCCCGTCAGCTGGACTCTGGCGATTATGACGGCGCAAAAAAACTGCTGAAAAAATCAAGGCAGGAGAATGAGAATAACCCTCTTTTTGACTGCTATGACTGCCTTATCCGCTACTGTGAGTCCGGGAGCGATAAGTCGAAGAAAAAGTTTCTGGAAAGCCTTGAAAAAATCTAAGTAATTCAAGCGAAAAATTCAATGAGAACACTGATTGATTCCCGATTGAATAAATCAGTGTTTCCTTAGCTTAATTCGCAAATAGGAGAAAAAAAATGAGAAAAAAATGCTTTGTAGTTTTGTTGCCGCTTTTGCTAAGCCTGCTTTTGTCCTGTACTAGCATGGAGAGCCTGACCTGCCCTTATTTGATTGAAAATCCCAGGGTGGAGCTTGGGGAAAGTGAAGGCTCATATAAATACGCTGGAATGCGTTTTTCCCTCTTCAACGAGAGCGAAAAGACCATTGAGAATTTCACCATGTCTTTCATGCTTTACGATTCTGATGGTAACAGTCCCTTCCTTGGCTCAAACTGCATAGTTTCCAAATGCAAGTGGAGGATTCAGCCTGGAGCGGAAAATGATTTTGTTATCAGCCTTGACCCCTACATTTCCGTCCTGCCAGGCGAGCCATATCAGATTGATTACATTTATCTCCGGGAAATATGCTATTCGGACGGAAGCAGCTGGAAAGACCCCTTCGGCATGTACTGCATGAGGGAGGCATACGAATGAAAAAAATTAGACTCTTTCTTATAATTCCCCTTTTCTGCCTTTTATTAGCCTGCGGAACGGATTTTACAAGCTCTCCTTCCATAATCGCTCCTGTATCTGATGAGAATACGGAGGAGATCGAAAAGAAAAAATCAGATGAAAGGGAGGAAGATTCCTTCACGGAAGAAGAAGATAACGAGGTTCTTTTTGAAGAATATCCCCCTGAGAGGGAGTGGACAATCATGCTTTACATGGCGGCCGACAACAACCTTGAGGGGGATGCAATTACGGATTTCAACGAGCTGGAGAACGCTGATTTTGATGAGTCAGTCTGCGTTCTTCTGCTTTTCGACCGGGCAGAAAATTATGATGCGACCAACGGGGACTGGAGCGACACCAGGCTTTACCGGCTTTGCCATGACGACCAGAAAAACAAGGCCCTGATTGTAAGTGAGCGGCTTGACTGTCCGGAGCTGGGCATCTCAAAAACTTCCGGGACTGAGCTTGACATGGCAAATCCTCTGACACTTTCCTCCTTCCTTGAATTCTCCCGCCGGGCTTATCCGGCCAACAATTATGCCCTTATGGTCTGGGGGCACGGGACTGGCTGGCGTAATGAATGTGACGCTGATTTTTGCGAGCCTTTTTCTGCTGATGAAGGTTTCCGAGCCTTTGCCCTGGACGATGCATCTTCTTCCTACATGACCATTTCTCAGCTGGGAAATGCAGTTCGTGAAGGAATGGGGGAAGAAGCCCTTTCCGTTATAGGCTTTGACACTTGCTTTGCAGTCTGCCTGGAGTCCGCCTTTGAGTTTTCAGACTGTGCGGCCTTTATGCTTGGAACTCCCGCCCTTGTTCCTGACAGTGGCTGGAACTACACTGCATTTTTAAATCAGCTTATGGCGAGCGAAAAAAAAGTTGAGGATTTTATTTCTGCCGCCTGTGATAATTATTCCGAGCTTTACAAAAACTATGCCTATGCTGCCTTCTCCTGCATCGATCTGTCAAAAATTCCGGCAATTGTTCAAGAATTCTCAGAATATGCCGGTCAGCTGGCCTCAAAAATCACTGATAAGACTATAAAGGAGCAGGTCTTTGAGCTTTTTTCGGATAAGGCTGTCTCATATTGCTCCACCACTTACCCCACTGACTATTATGTAGATTTTTCAGACATCCTTTCTTATCTTGACGGTTTCCATCCTTCGGGAAAGCTGAAAGACCTTCTTTTTGCAGCCCAGGTCTTTTCCTGGAGTGCGACGGGAGAGGAAGCCTCACTGGCACTCTTTTTCTGTGTCTACAGAAGTGCCGGCGTTATTTCTGGCTCTCATCCTTCAATGTATGTGAATGGTTCCCGGGAAACTAATCTGAGCCGTTTTGTGACTGAGTGTGATGGTTATGTTCCGACGGCGGACAGAAGGGGCAGCCTTTTGGATAAGCTCTTTTACGCAAATTACCAGTATGAATAAAAAGGGGAAAGAACAATGAGCAGAAAGAAAAAGATTTTCAGTCTCTTATTTGTATTCATCTTCTTGTTTTCTAAAGGCTTTCTCTTTGCCGGAGATGACCTGGATGGAAACGATGACGGAGACACTGATTACGGAGCCGGCTGGCAGGGGGGCGATGACGATGATTCTTCTGGAGCTGATGATTCCTGGGGTGGCTATGACTCAGGAAGCGATGATGATTCTGATGATTCTGACGATACGGATGATTCGGATGATGATACAGGCGATTCGGAAGCTTCTGATGATTCAGGTGACGATTCTTCGGATTCAGATTCTGGCGATTCTGCATCTTCTGATTCTTCCTCTTCTGATGATTCTTCGTCAGACAACTCATCCGAAGTTGCTCCAGGCTGGGATGATTTTTGGAATGACAGCTGGGAGCTTTTGGAAAGCCTGGAAGTTGACATAGAGATTTTCGACGGCTATGGCTTTAATTCCGGAGGTGAGACCTACGCCACTGTATTTGGGGCCGATGGCTGCGTTTATGTCATAACGGCAGAGGATGTCTATGATGAAAAGGGAAACTTCATCTTCAATTATGAGGGACCTGGAAATCCAGAGGAGGTTAATGCCCGCCTGGAGGAGATTTTTTCTGGTCAGCGGGATTATCCTGACATTGATTCCCATGCCGCCCTCTCGCTTTACATCAATGCAAGGCAGGAGCTTGACGCAGCCATAAAAAGCGGGAAGAGCGTGGAAGAATTGGAAGCGCTGACGGCTAAGGTCTCTGAGGCGAGGGAAGCGCTGAATTACACTTGTGAGCGGGAAGGCTGTACCTGGGCTTTGTCCAACAGCGGCAATTTCGGGGCAATCTATAATGCCGAGGGAAAAACGGTATTCCATGCCGGAGACCCTGTAATTTTTGCCAGCGGTGAATTTATCATAGATGATGTGGATATTTCCTTGTCCTACCGAAGGGCTTTTTTTTCGGTCAAAAGGCATTATTCTTCTAATGTTAAGACCGGCTCAGCTTTTAAAGACGGAATGTTCGGAAAGGGCTGGAAAAGCAATCTCGAAAGCCGGATAGTCGCAGGTTTTTCGCAAGATTTTATCGATGCCCTCCCAGAATGGAAGGACTACATGGCAAAATTGGAAGAATCTGAGCGAAATATGGCAGAATACGCTGATGAAGATCCTAATTGCCTTCCCTTATACGAGCAGATTCTAACACTAAAAGAATCTGCCGGGCTGCAGTATGAAGTTATAAGCAAATATGCATCAAAGAGTGAGGAAGCCAAGGCGAATGACGCTTATGTTCTTTATGGCGGGGCTGAAGAAATTGCAAAGAGCGTCGGAATCGACACCTTTGTCTATTTTCAGGACGACGGCTCCATGCTTGTATTTGAAAAAATTGATGACGATATTTTCGCTCTTAAGGACGGATTTAAAAATTGCTCGGTTAAGTTTAGCCGTGATGGGGATGGGTATTGCCTTGATTTCATTTCTAGCGGCGAAAAAAGGTTTTATTCCCGCTATGGACTTCCTTTGCGCTACACATACAGGCGGGGTGGAATCGTTGAGTTTTTTTATAATGACTCCATGAATCTAAGCCGCATTGTCATTGACGGAATCCCTTCGCTTGCCTTTTCTTGGGAAGGCGGACTGCTTTCTTCTGTAAAAGATCTTGTTGGTGGAAGAGTCATCAGCTATACCTATGAAAATGGCCTGCTTGCTTCAGTAAGGGATTGGGAGGGAGATGTAAAATCTTTTAAGTACGATGAGGACGGAATAATTTCAAGGCAGGTAAAGTCTGACGGAACTTTTGTTTTCTTTGAATTCTCGGATATTGGCGGAAAAAGAAGGACTATTCGCACCGTAAGCGAAGAAGGAGCTTCGGAGAATTTCAAGTATGAGATTGAGGATTTATCTACGCTTTATACGAATCACGATGGAGTTTCAAGGCTTTACAAGTACGATGAACGGGGAAGGACTGTCAGGGAGGAAGGTGCTGACGGCTTTTTCACGGATTATGTCTATGACGATAACAACCGCCTTTTATCGAAAAGCGATAATTTCGGGAAAATCAGCCTCTTTTATGATGAGGGTGGAAACCTGATAAGAAAAGAATACCCGGATGGAAGTAGCGAAAGCTGGTCTTATTGTGCTTCAGGAATTTCTTCTTTTACGGACAGAGACGGAATTAGACAGAATTATTTTTACAATGCCGATAACCTTATGAGCGATATCTACAAGGGTTCGGCTCTTCTCCTTCATTTTGAATACGATGATGAGGGACTTCTTGAATCAAGCACTGATTGTCACGGAAACAAAAGCGTGTTTTCCTATGACCGCTATGGGAACGTAATTGAAAAAAAACTTTATGCCCCGGATAAAGAAAAACCTTCCAAAAAGGAGAGCTGGTCTTATGACACCTGGGGGCGAATAAAAAGCTATGTTGATGCCCTGGGGCGAAAGACCGAATACGAATATAGTCCTCACAGGGTCGAAATTACCTGTCCTTCTGCCCTTAAAATTGAGGAAGTTTATTCAGGCAGAAAGCTCCTTGTCTCAAAATCCTTTTGTGACACAAGGACTGGTGAAAAAAGGTGCTTTTCTTACGAGTATGATAAATGCAAGCGGCTGACGGCCTGCTATGTCTGGGGACAAGACTCTAAGGGAAAAAGCATTCCCAAAGTAAAACTCTATGAGTGCGAATACAGCCCTGGCGGCCAGATAAAAAAATATGTCACTTATGCCAGCCTTACTGAATCTTGCAGGGGAATAGCCAGGGAATACGAATATCAGAGTGACGGTGGAATTTCGATGGCGAAAATTGGCTTTTATGACGGCAGCGAAAAAAAAATCCTTTTGGATCCGCTGTGTTTTCTTCATTCTTCATCATACACAATGGAGGGCCGCCTTTGCACCAAGATGAATGAGGATGGAAGCCTGGAAGTCCGCCTTTATGACGGGGCGGGAAGACTTCTTCGTGAAGGGGAAAATGCAAAATGGAAAAATATCTTCCAATACAGCGGTTCTGGCAGGCTTGTCCGCTCTAAAGCTGGAAAATCCGGCTTTTTGCAATATGACTATGATTCAATTTCCGGCTATAAGAGTCGAATCCATGAAGAAAATGGAGCTGTAACATCATTTTCACAGGCTGAATATTACGCAGACGGAAACCTAAAATCAGCTTTGGATGCCTATGGTGTCAAAAAAGATTATTTCTATGATGAGTTCAAGAATCCTGTGCGGGTTAAATATCCTTACGGGGCTGTAGAACGCACTTTTGATTCCCTGGGAAGACTTTGTTCTGAAGTTTGGACAGATAATACGGGCAAAATAGTAAAGGAAGACTCATATCATTATTCGGATTTTGAGGCCAAGCATATTGCTGGCGGAAAGTATGCCCAGACTTCTGTTCTTAATGCCTTTGGTGAGGAAGTTGCCCTGATTGACGGATATGGAAATAAAAAAATCATGGAAAGGGACCTTTTGGGCAGGCTGGTCTCTGAAAGCGATTTTTACGGAGAGAAAACATATTTCAGCTATGATGATGGCGGAAATCTCTCTGAAATTACTTTCCCGGACGGAACTTTTTTGTCCCTGACTTACGATGCCCTTTCAAACTGCACGGAGGCAAGGGATTCTGCAGGTCTTGTATGGAAAAAGACCTACGATTCAAGGGGAAGGCTTACTTCAAGTTCAGAAAGGCCCTTCTTTACGTTGGAAAGCTACGAATATGATGAATTTGGCGATATATGCTGCGTCAGGCGCAATGGATCTGTCATTGAAAAAAAAGACCTTTCTCCTGATGGAAAGACTTTTGTGAGGGAGGATGCCCTTGGAAACAAAAATGTTTGTGTTCTAGACGGATACGGGCGAATAGTTTCCAGAAAAAATTCACTGGGTTTTTCGTCGTCTATGAGCTATGATGACTGGGGAAGACCTTCATCTTTCACAGATTTCAATGGAAACAAGAGGACTTATAATTACTCAAATGGCCTTCTTTCCATGAAAATGCTTTGTTCAGACGGAAGCTGTTTTTCCTATGATTATGATGCAGCCGGCAATCTGCTTCGAGCCCAAAACAATGACTATGAGCTTGTTTTTTCTTATGACAGTGCCCGACTTTTGATGGCTCAGACCGATGTGAAAAACGACTGCCAAGTTTCCTATGGGCATGATTTGTGCAAAAACCTTGTTTCCATGGTTTCTGACAATCGTTCATGTGAATATGTCTGGGGAAAAAATGCGGAGCTTCTTTCCGTTTCCGAGCGTATCTCACAGGGCGATGAGGTTTTCACTTCTGGAGTCAAATTTCTCTATGACAAGGTGGGGCGGGAAATTCTTCGAGTTTATGATTCTGGAGAAAGCGTCAATTCATGTTACGACAGCTCTGGAAGGCTTATATTGAGATTTTGTTATGACTCGCGTATGAACATTGTTTATACGGAAGGCAGCGTTTATGATGAAAATGGGGCGAAAAAATATTCACTGAATCCAGATTTTTCAGTTACCGCATATTCCTACGATGATTTCGGTCGTCTCAGTCAGGTTTCTTATCCTTACAGCCCGGAAGGAGCCGACAGAATGAAAAAACTCTGTCGTGATGCGGGCTTGTTTTCACTCAATGGTAGCGAAAAGACAAGTCTCCTTAACCTTTCTGCAAAGGACTACGATGAGATACAAAGACTTTGCTCATATATGGCAATCCCATCGCTCCACCCTGACATTTCTTCGCCAGTTCTGACAGAGACCTTTTCTTACGACTTGAACAACAATTTGCTGAGTCGAAAAAATCCATTCGGAAGCATAGACTATTCTTATGACAGCGAGAATCGGCTTCTTTCATGGGGGCAAGGCTGCCTGGCAAAATATGACGGAAATGGCAACATGATTTTTCGTCATACGGCCTTGTTGGAAATCAGCTATGAGTACACGGCCACTGACAGGATAAAGTCTCTGCTTGTCACTGACTTTTTAGAAAACGAGAGCTATGAGAGAAAATACTCCTACGACCCTTTGAACAGGCGTTATCTTTCATGGT
>DGTW01000054.1 GCA_002393835.1 Treponema sp. UBA4326 | reverse complement strand
ATCCTGTGACGATTATTGGCAGTACTACACTTTCCGGTTCAAATAGTTTTACAGATTTTACTTGTGAGGCTGGTGGAGCTGTCCTTGCTTTTGGGAACGGCACAATCCAGACTATAACAGGAAATCTAATCCTTAATGGTGCAAGCGAAAATTTAATCACGATTTACAGTGAGGCATCTTCTGCAATCATCGTCGATTCAACAAAATTCAGCGCAAGCTATCTTTCAATCGGTGAAAATGTCGTGATTCGGGCGGGAAGTTCAGTTCTGTTCGGCTCTCATCAAGCATATTCTGGTTCTGAAAAAACAAGTGTGCCATCAATTTCAACTGGTACGGAAAAGTTAGATTATTTTGCCCTTTATAAAAACGGCTGGGATTTAGGTTATGATTTTGTCTATAACTGGATTGGTACTGATGAAGCTTGGTCTAATGATTCCAACTGGGATTTAGGGCTTGCCCCGGGAATCGCTGAAAAGCAGTCCTTAGGGGCGAAAGTCTTAATTCCAGACGAAGTTGAAAAATATCCGACTGTTGATGCTGCCGGAATAACACTAAACTCGCTTGTCATCGGTACTTCGACAAAAACAACGCATGATTCTTCTGTTACTCTAGCTTCAAACGCACTCACTGTTACATATTCTCTCGAAAACTTCGGCACGATTGAATATTCTGGTGGGGCACGAATCATGAATGGTGAGGCGAGTTCTTCTCCAATCAATGACACAGAACACGGTGGCACTGTCGAATACAGCGGAAGCGGGCAGATTGTCACAGACTTTGGTGAGACTGATTACGCAAATCTCCTTGTCTCAGGAATTGCACAAAGCTCAGCGGCAATTTCTGTCGGGGGCGATGTCACGGTAAGCGGTACAGGCTCGCTGACTTTAGGCGGCGGAGCGACTGTTGGTGGAAGTGTCAGCCTTGAAGATGGCGGCGGTTCTCTGACTTTTGGCGGACTTACGACGGTGGCTTCTGATGTCTCTGTCGGAAGCTCTGGCCAGCTGATTTTTGGGGCTGTGTCGTCTGTCGGCGGGAATGTCCTTGCGAAAGCTGGAGCGGTCGTGAGCCTCGGCGGAAACCTGAGCCTTGAAGGTGACTTTACGGCAGAATCTGGCTCTTCTGTGACGGCAACGGACGGAAAAAGCCTTGTTTTTGCCGGAAGTTCGGCACAGGCTCTTTCAGTGAGTTCTGGGGCGAGTCTTACGCTTTTGAACCTTGAGATTTCTTCTGGGGCAAGTGTGACTTCATCGGGAAGCTTCACTGTAAAGGGAAACTGGACGAACGGAAATACAAGCGGAAGCGGTTTTACGGCTAGCGACGGAGTGATTTCTTTTACAGGGGAGAATTTCTCGATTTCTGGCAATAACACTTTTTATGATGTCAGATTCCCTACGGGTAACGCGGTCATTTCCCTTACAGGGGCGAATAGCTTCCATGCGGCGACATTTACCGGGGCCAGCCAGACAATCACTTTTGCAGGCGGAAATGCCTTTGGGACGGCTTCCTTCACTGGAACAGACTCGACCGTCACATTCTCTGCGGACAACACATTTGTATCAGCGACTTTCTCTGGCTCTAGCCAGACTGTCACTTTTTCAGGCACAAATGACTTTGCTACATCTGCGACTTTCTCCGGTGAAAGATCGACTGTCACATTCTCCTCTGGCAACACTTTCACATCTGCGGCCTTCACTGGGGCGAAGTCCGACATCACATTCTCTGACTCAAACACATTTGGCACACTTTCCTTCACTGGTGCGGGAAGCAGCGTCAAATTTGCGGCCGGGAAGGCTCAGACCGTTAATAGTGCTCTTTCTTCTTCAGGCTCTGACTCTTCTGCTGGGGCAATTTCCTTTACCAGCGATTCTTCTTCTCCTTCTGCCAGCGTTGAAAACAGTTGGTGGACTCTTGCCCTGCCAAATTTTAATCAATCTGATATTCCTTCATCATTCCCCATTTTTGAAAACACGAAGGTTTCTTACGCAAAAACTGACGCCCTAATTGCCCATGACTGGGGAAGCAGCGTAGGTGAAGGGGAACGGGAATCTACGGAAAACTGGTTCCTGACTAAATTCTTCTGGTACGGAACGGCTGACTCTTCATGGACCAATCCTGAAAACTGGCGATTCACAGATTCTGATACGGCTGACCATGTGGCAAATTATCCAACCTTTGACTATTCAGCATACACGGAAAAAGCTCGAAAAGAGATTGAAATCGCAACTGCTTCTGGCGGCCAAGACATGGTGCTTGCAGAAAACATTGATGTAAAAAATCTTACTGTGAGAAGCGGAAAAACAATTGACCTCAAAGGTTATTCCGTGACGGCCGATGATTCTGATTCTACAAGTGCCGACTTCATCAACAATGGCAAGGTTCGGCTTTACGGCGTGAGCAATCAGATTCTTTCTTCTATTGAAAATGGCAGCGGAAGCACTGTGGAATATTACAGTGAAGACGGAAGCCCCTCCCTTTTTTCCTGGGGCAATTCGTACGAAAATCTGGTCATTCTTTCTCCATTTGAAATCAGCGAGGACGTTTCAGTCGAACAAAATCTAACATTTGGAAAAGATTCTTCTTATGGGGCAAGCGGAAGCATATTAAACAAATTTACTGTAAGTGGAAGCACACTGATTGCAAACGGAAGCGGAAATTCACTTTCACTTTTAGGGGAAAATTCTTTTGGTGCGGGCGTAAAGATAGGAAATGAAAGCGATTCATCTCTTGTGGGAGGAAATATTGTCCTCAATTCTGACGGAATTTTCTCTTTGGGGTATGCTGAATGTGACTCCCTTAAAATACAGACTTCTGTGAATATCACAGGCACTTTGGCCTCTGACTGCTCATTTACAGGCGATGGAGCGCAAATCAATGGCGGTGGAAACACATTCACGAAGAATGTGTACTTTAACGGCGATGAAAGCAAAATTTCAGGTTCCAATACTTTCAGTGGAAATGTCGCTTTCAACGGAAAAAATATTGAACTTTTAGACGACAACACTTTCAGCGGAAACGTAACATTCAATGGAAGCAATATTGAGCTTTCTGGAGCCAACACTTTTGCCAGTGCGACTTTCAATGAAGACATAAAAATCTTTGGAAGCAATTCTTTTGCTGATTTCATCTGTCAGGCTCCGGGAAAAAGCTTGGAATTTGCGGCGGACACGACTCAGGAAATATCTCACTCATTTAAACTGAGTGGAAGTGCGGAAAATCACATTTTGCTTGGAGGAAGTGCTGAATGGAATATTGAGCCCTCTGATTCTGCCCTAATTTCTATTTTGTATGTGACCGTGAAGAATTCAAATAACCTTCGTACGGCTCCAATCATTCTTTATTCAAAAAATGAATGCAACACTGATGGAACAGGAAACACCAACTGGTTCTTTGCGGGGCATGAATATGTCTGGACTGCTGAAGATGCTTCTTCTCCAAATGAATGGAATTCCGTTGATAACTGGGAGCCAAGGTCAATTCCAACGAAATATGCTGATGTAAAGATTAATTTTCTTGCTTCGGAAAACTACCCGATTCTGACTTCCGACATTAGCCTTGCCAATGATGAAAGCTCTGCCTTCAATGTTGATTTGGACGGAGACGGAATAATTGATACTCTTTCCGTGGCAAGTTCTCTTTCCATTGGCCAAAATGCCCTTTTCGATTTTAATGGCTATAATCTCACAGTAAACAGCCTCTATAACGAGGGAAGAATTCGTGTGAAAGGCTCTGAAGTTTTGAATGCAAGTGGTGATAGCGGAATCGTTAACTTCCCTCTTGATGAAAACTCAGTCCTCACAGGAATCATTGAGTATTATGATGTCTTCGGAAGTGGCCTCAACTGGGGCGGCAAGGGAAACAAATACAAGCAGCTTGAATTTACCAGCGGGGCAAGAGGCGAGGAGAGCCGGCCGATTATCGTTACTGAAAAGGCTTTAATTGCAAACGGAAGCGGAAATTCAATTTCACTCACGGCAGCGAATTCTTTTGGTGATGTCCTGACAATTGGAAATGAGACAGTCCCGGCCGGTGATATTACATTGAGTGGTGAAAATACATTCGCTGGCGGCCTTTCGTTAGTATCGGGCGGAAACATAGTCCTGAATGGGAAAAAAGACAGCGAAAGCTATTTTGAGCTTCTCGATGATTCTGTTTGCTCCATGCTTACCCTAAAAAGCCCGGTCAGCCTGAATGGAAATGTTACGACGACAGGAAGCCAGACTTACAGGGGGAACATAAGCCTGAAAGCGGACGTTGACTTTACGGCCGGAGCTGGAATTATCTTTGAGACGGAGAGCGCAGACGGAAAAATCACAGTCGGAAGCGAATCAAGCTCTTCTGCAAAAAGCGCCGTCTTCAAGAATGAAGTGAGCATGGCCTGCGACATGGAGATAAAAGAGCTGGCCTCGCTTAGCTTTGAGGATTCCGTCACGACGGACTCGAACCTGAGCCTTTCCGTGCCGAGCGTTGATTTTGCCGAAAACGCCGCCTTCAGCCAGAGCGACAGCACAAAGACCATTTCTTTGGAAGGGGAGACAGTTCTTTCATTTAAGACGGCCGCTTTTGAGGCGGGAAGGCTTGAAATTGCCCAAAATGCCAGCTTTACGCAAAGTGGGGAAAACATTTCCCCGACAGAGCAGACCGTGCACGGAATCGAGAACAATGGAATCTGTGTCTGGGACAGCGGAAGCGAGGGCGGAAGCCTTGTTCTTGCGGGAAGCATAGTAGGAGAAAAGGCCGGCGAGGTTGTCTTCAACAAGAAGAATGTGAGCATAAGCCAAAGCCCTGTCACAATCGCAGGCGTCTTCTATGACCTTGAAATCCCGGCTGGAGTTACCGCCACAAACGGAAGCTCCCTTGCCGTGCGAAGGAACTTCACCGTGAGCGGAACTTATACCCACAATGATAAGCCACTGACTTTGGGAAGCATTACCCTCGCTGATGGAAGAAAATTTGAAAGCGAAAACAACGAAGACGGAAGTGCGGGAATAATCGAAAGCCTGTCAAACCTCGGAAGCGTGACCGTGGCCCAGGAAACGAGCGGAAAAACTTTTGCCTCAGAGATTGTGGCTATTTCCCTTGGCCTAAACGATAAGACCCCTTCGGCTGGAACAATCCTCTTTGAAAAGAAAGTCACTGCAGAAAGCCTTACAAACGAAAGCGGCAGCGACTTTGACATAGAAATCCGCGAGGCCTGCGACATAAGCCAGACGGTCAGCTTCGGAACTTCTGGAAAAGTTATTCTCGGAAGAGAAGAGACAAGCGAGTGTAACTTTACAGGCATGGTCAGCCACACTGGAGGCGAGACAAGGCTTGCAGGAAAACTAAAGGCGGCATCAGCGGAATTTGCAAGGACGCTTCTCACAAAAAATACCGTGATTGACACGGGCAGCAATAACGTCGTCTTTTCAGGAATGCTTGACAGCGAATCCGCCACAGTGCCTTCTTCCCTTGTAATCGGAAGCGATACAAGTGCCAGCTCTGCCGTCTTTGGCGGTGAAGTCGGCTCGGAAGCCCCCCTGCTTTCTCTTGAAGTCAGGGGAAATGCAAGTTTTGGGGGAAATGTCACTACGACAGGAAGCCAGACTTACGGCGAAAGAGCTATTCTTGAAGGTGATGTTGTCTTTGATGCTCTCGATAATCTTATTTCTTTTGGCTCAACGGTGGAAAGCAAAGACGGCGTGATTTCTTCCCTTACCCTAAAAAGCCCGGTCAGTCTGAATGGAAATGTCACGACGACAGGAAGCCAGACTTACAGGGGAAACATAAGCCTGAAAGCGGACGCTGACTTTACGGCTGGCTCTGGAATTATCTTTGAGACGGAGAGTGCGGGCGGAAAAATCACCGTCGGAAGCGAATCAAGCTCTTCTGCAAAAAGCGCCGTCTTCAAGAATGAAGTGAGCATGGCCTGCGACATGGAGATAAAAGAGCTGGCCTCGCTTAGCTTTAAGGATTCCGTCACGACGGACTCGAACCTGAGCCTTTCTGTGCCGAGCATTGATTTTGCCGAAAACGCCGCCTTCAGCCAGAGCGACGGCACAAAGACTGTTTCTTTGGAAGGTGAGACAGTCCTTTCATTCAAGGCCGCTTCCTTTGAGGCGGGAAGGCTTGTAATTGCCCAAAATGCCAGCTTTACGCAAAGTGGGGAAAACATTTCCCCGGCAAGTCAGACCGTACACGGAATCGAGAACAATGGAAGCTGTGTCTGGGACAGCGGGAGCGAGGGAGGAAGCCTGGTCCTTGCGGGAAGCATAGTCGGAGACAAGGCCGGCGAGGTTGTCTTCAACAAGAAAAATGTGAGCATAAGCCAAAACCCTGTCACAATCGCAGGCGTTTTCTATGACCTAACAATCCCGGCCGAATTTACCGCCACAAACGGAAGCTCCCTTGCCGTGCGAAGAAACTTCACCGTGAGCGGAACTTACGCACACAACGATAAGCCACTGACTTTGGGAAGCATTACCCTCGCTGATGGAAGAAAATTTGAAAGCGAGAACAACGAAGACGGAAGTGCGGGAAGAATCGAAATCGAAAGTGACTCAAACCTCGGAAGCGTGACCGTGGCCCAGGAGAGTAGCGGAAAAACTTTTGCCTCAGAGATAAAGGCTATCTCCCTTGGCCTAAACGACAAGACCCCTTCTGCGGGAAAAATCCTCTTTGAAAAGAAAGTCACTGCAGAAAGCCTTACGAACGAAAGAGGAAGCGGCTTTGAGATAGAAATCAGCGAGGCCTGCGACATAAGCCAGGCGGTCAGCTTCGGAACTTCCGGGAAAGTCATTCTCGGAAGAGAAGAGACGAGCGAGTGTAACTTTACAGGCATGGTCAGCCACACTGGAGGCGAGACAAGGCTTGCAGGAAAACTAAAGGCGGCATCAGCTGAATTTGCAAGGACGCTTCTCACAAAAAATACCGTGATTGACACGGGCAGCAACAGCGTCGTCTTCTCAGGAAAACTCGACAGCGAACCCGCCACAGAGCCTTCTTCCCTTGTAATCGGAAGCGAGACAAGTGCCAGTTCTGCCGTCTTTGGCGGTGAAGTCGGCTCGGAAGCCCCACTGCTTTCTCTTGAAGTCAAGGGAAATGCAAGTTTTGGGGGAAGCCTTACTTGCCAAGGCAAAATCATTTTTATGGGCGATGTCCTTTCAAAGGCTTCTGGCGTTAACCTCACTTCACAAAAATCTTATATCCTGGCAAATGGCACTGTCAGCCGAAAATGGGGAGCAGAAAGCGGAAGCCTTACAGTGGCGAGCGACCTTTTTGCCGACATTTCTTCAGATGCCACACTTTCCATTGAAAGCGACCTTCTTTTCTCAAAGAATCTTGTCCTTTACTCAGGAAATTTTTCGGCTGGAGCCGTAAATCTGTCTGTCAGTGAAGATTTTGCCATCTTTGGCTCTTCGTATTCAGCAGATGACCCCCGCTACAGTGGCTCTGACACCCGTTTTGCCTACTATAAATATACGCTTCAAGATGGCCTTGCCTACAAGCCTGAATCCGGGGAGGCCGCATTTGCAAGCCGTTTTGCCACATCCGGCACGAAAATTTCTGTAGGAAAAAATTTTTACGCTAACGGACTGGATTTTGACAACTGCAGCCTCCTTCTTCCTGACAATCGTAACTCAAACCCAAGCTTTAACCCGTCATCAGAGGTCACGGAAAAGCAATGGGGCAGCCCCTATGCAATCGTATTCAATTCTTCAATTTCAAACTGTACTGCAAAGGCTTCTGTAGATTCTGATTCTGCCTTTGTTGCGGCCGCCACTTTCCAGAACGTCACAGATGATTCCGGAAACTCTGGCTTCCAGTTTGATATTCCGAAAATAGCCGAGGCTTATTCAGTCTCAGATTCTGTGATTTGCATTTCTTTCGACATGGCTCTTGAAAATTCCCAAAATGAAGTTCAAAAGACCGTAGCCCTCGTTTCCAGCCTGCTTGAAGGAGGAATTTTCTATAATGAAGGAAAAATTGCCTTTGACGGAATCTTCTATACTAAGACTGACGGCACTGACTGTTCGATTCCTCTTTCTGATTCAGATTTTGCATCTTCCGACATTCCGGCAGGAACCAAGCTCTATCTAAAAGTTTCTTCTCTTGGTGAAAAATGGAATACTGATGCCACGGCTTCATCTTATGGAAACAGCGACAGCTCAGACAGGGGGGGAGAGCACCATGAAGTTACGACAGACCTCTCCATGTTTGAAGGCCTTTTCTATGCCGCTCAGGGTAAAACCATGTGCCGGAACTATGGAATTGGTTTATGGAAAGATGATTCTGCTTATGTGACTTCAAAGACCTTCCCGACCATCGATAGGGCCCGCCCTGTCCTTATTGATGTCTTTACGGGGCAGGAGCTTTATTCAACAAATACTGGAAGCGCTGAAAGCCAGAAGCCTTATGATTCCCACAACTTCATAGAATTACGATATTCTGAGCCTGTGGATATCGGAGACCTGCTTTCCGGCTCGACCAGCGAAAATCAGAATATTCAGGCCGAAAAAAACTTTGCCTCTTCTCAGTCTCACGGCGGCTCGATTTTAAAAAACGGCTCAGGCCTGTCTGTAACGGGCTTTGTTTCAATCGCCCAAGGCTCAGTCGAAGCTGGTATTAGGAACGGCTCTTCCCACGAAATAGACACGGCAAAAGCCCATGCCCTCTACAGAAAATTCCAGAGGAACGCAAAGGTTGCGGAAAGCGTTGAGCCATGCCGCATAAGAATTTCCATTGCGGGCTTCGTTGACATCGACAATCCTGTTACCATTGACGGAAAATCTTTCAATAACTGGATTGGCTATATTGATTCAAGTGAAAGCCCTGCGGGACTCGTTCAGCCCTTTGCGAACCCCTACATTACGGATTTGGCAGTGGATGCTGATGGAAATGCCCTCAAAAATGCCCTTGATGAAAATAATTCTTCTCGAACGATTACTGTCAACTCGGCTTCTTCTTCAATTTCCTCGGATTGTCTGCCAGACTCCCTTTATTCCCTTTACGGAGCCTGGGATTGCACCCATCCTTCATTCTCGCCTTACATTACATCCCTTTCTGGCGAGGAGGGCTATTCATGGACGGATGGAGACAGTGACAGCAGGACTTACGAAATTGTAGGCATGGTTGACTCAAATGTAAGCGCCTATCTCGACCATGTTGAATTCCACTTGTTTGACAATCAGCCTGAATACAAGTCTGGCGACACTTACAAATGGGTTTCCCAGCTGGGCTGGATGGAAAATGGCAGCGAGCTTCCTTCTCACATTGCTCCAGAAAGCACAGGTGGTGCCCGTCCTTTTGCCCAAGGTGTCAAGAAAAGCCAGGGTGGCATCCGCCGTTCAAGCCTGGCGGAAGCATATTCGGCCTTTGACTACTCTTACGCAACCGACGGCATTTACTCAGATTACCGCTCATTCAATGATGACGGCATTTTCCAGCATGTAAAAAGCTCTCTCTTCCGCAACAAGGATTTGACCGTAACCTCGACAAATGATGACGGCCTTTATATTGCCATGCACCTCAATTCATCTGATTCTAAGCTGCCAATGCGCACTAATTTTATAATCAGGTATTATCAGGAAAAATCTTTCATCACCGATTTGGCAGGAAACCGGCTTCTTCACAGCGATGATGGCAGCGTTAAGACCCTTCGTTCCGTTGACATCACTCCGCCATCATTCTCCATAGTTCTTTCTCCTGTTGGCGAAGACAAGCTCTATGCCGTTTTCACTAAGCCTCTGGCCTATGACGGCCAGCTTTTGCAGGACAGGGCAGACTTGCCATCAGTCATGGAAAAAATCCGGGATAACCTGGAATTCGTTTACTCGGCGGGCGACGACATTGACACAGGCAATTATGTCAGCGGCGAGGACGAAATTGCCATCACTAAAGTAGAGCTTGCTTCATACTCTGCTGACTACACATCGCTTTTGTTCACTTTGGACAGAAAAATCCGCCTCAATGATGTGGAGAAAATCTGGCTGCGAATTAACGAAAAGGGTGATGAAATCGAAACTTTCTCAGGCAAGCTTACAGCTTCTTACTTCCGTGACATCAGCGGAAACTCAATTCCCTATCACACATGCCACGCAATATCAGACTTTGCCGTCAATTCAGTCAATGTCCTTTATGCCCGCTCTCTTTCTGACGAGGATGAAGGCTGGGACGAGCAGGGAATTTACGGAAGCGGCGTGAACAGCCTTGCCAGCGACTATGCGGCACACGATTTTAGCGCGGAAGGCGGAAATTACGGAAAACTCCGCACGGGACACGACATCATCTTCCAGCTTCAGCTTATGGGCGGCGTGGATTCAGACGGATACTACGGCTTTAAGAATGATGAGAGCCTGGCCCTGGTAATCGACAAAAAATCCAACCTCAGGAATGAATGGATAAGCGACAAATTCAACCTGCTCACCAAAAAAGACTGGCGAATCTGGCTGGATAAACCCCTGCCATCCCTTGCTTCTTCTTACAACAGTTCTCTTCTTTCAAGAAACCCTGTTTTTGAAAAAGTGACCGGCTCAGACCTTCTTGAAAACATGACCCTCAAAAATGACGAATTTAATTTTGCCAGCAAAGAGGAATATCAGTTCTTCTTTAAGATTCTGGATAAAGACGGAAACCCGATTCTCATCAACCATGACGGCGACAAAACCACCCAGAAAATTCCCCTTTATGCCCTCTGGATGCCTCAGGAAAAAATCTCTTCGGGCGATTTCTCTTTCCTTGATTTGTGGTCATTTACCCTTTCGAGCATTACAAGGCAGAGGGGCGGAGTCACTATCCTCAACAATGTCATAGATGCCTCTGTCGGCGAAAAAACGGCAATTGAAGTTGATATGGTCAGCAGCGGAAACCTGAATGTCTTTATTATGACTCTGGACGGAAACATTGTTCAGCATCTTGCAAAGGACAGTTTCAAGGCGGGCAAGCACTATTTCTACTGGGACGGAAAAAACAAGGGTGGAAGTCCTGTCGCAAGAGGACTCTACTTTGTCCGAGTAAGCGGAAAGGGCATTGACGAGACCCGTAAAGTCATGGTCGTGAAATGACATGTGCCTTCTGTCGTGTCCACCCCTGCTCCCCACTATACATTTTTCTTGCTTTTCTTCATAATGGGTGATACATGAAAAATCACAGAAATTCGGAACGCTTCGACGATTTTGCCCGGGTTATTTGCGGCGATCTTTGCATCGTCAACGGCGTTCTGACAGACATCAGCGAGAAGGGCTTCAAGGCAGAATTCAACGCACCTTGCAACATTGACAACGAAAAGGAGTACGAAATTCAATTGCGTCTGTCGCGGGTAAATGCTGAGCCTCTAGAGCTTCTTTCTCGTCCCATGTGGTCAAATTTTGTTGATGGCAAAACATCAATCGGCTTCTCAATCCTTCATTCAAAAGACAGCGCCCGCCTGGAGCAGTACATAAAAATGCTCAAAGATGACAAAAAATCCGAAGATGAAATAGGCGTTGCTTCTTTTGACTCAGAATCACTCTTCATTTAAGTCAGGAAGAATAATGGCAAAAATCGAAAAATTGCGGGGCGTGGCCTTTCTTGCCTTCCCCGAAATGAAAAACCTGCTTGCCAGCGAGCTTGCAGAAAGGTTCGGCTACGGAAAAATAATAGAATCTGCCACAATCAGCGGCACATCATTTTCAAATTTCGGAGAGTCCACCTGGTACGGCGACTTGCTCTACTGCCCGGACTTCGATACGGCTCTTTTTAAGGCTTCAGGCGAAGCGGAGTCATCCTTCCCTTACTGGGCAAGAAGCGTCATGGCAGAGCCTTTTCTACTTCACTTTGAGTCAATCGGCGAGGCGGCTTCAAGCCTAAAGCAAATCCAGCGGAACTGGGCGCCTTATCAGTACCAGTGTTTCCGCCGGGCCAGCCTCATTCAGGAAAAGCTTCCCTACATCAACTTAAAGGTGCGGAAATTCCCCGCCAATGTCCCGGCCAGCCAGATTGGCCTTTACACCCTGCTTGACGAAAAGACCCTGATTGCCTCGGCCCTTACATCCTCACCACTGCCGGCTGGTACCATAGCCTTTGAGGAAGACCACGAAAATCCTCCAAGCCGGGCTTACCTTAAAATTCAGGAATCTCTTACCCTTTTCCATACATTTTTCGGCGTGGATTTCCCAAAAGAAGGGGACAAGTGCTTTGAGGCCGGAGCCTGCCCCGGTGGCTGGACCTGGGTTCTTCGCCAGCTGGGAGCGGATGTCCTTGCCGTTGACCGTGCCGAGCTTGCCCCCGGCCTAATGGCAGACCCCCATGTAAAATTCCTCGCCCACGATGCCTTTACGCTAAAGCCGGAAGAAGTTTGCCTCCTGCTGAATTGCGAAAAAATCGACTGGCTTTTAAGTGATGTAATCTGCTACCCGGAGAGGCTTTTTGACTGGATAAATACCTGGCGGCAGAGCGGCAGGGCAAAGAACATAATCTGCACCATAAAAATGCAGGGGGCGATAAACTGGCCCCTGATTGCCGAATTCGCCAAGATTCCGAATTCAAAAATAGTCCACTTAAATTACAACAAGCACGAGCTTACGATAATGGTAAAAAATGCCGCAACAGAGGCGGCATAGGCTAAGCTGACTGCGACTTTTTGCTTGTCACAAGTCTTTACGACATGGAGCTTGCAAGGTCGTATGGCGTTTCCTGATAGACATAGTAGTTGAGCCAGTTGGAGTAGAAAAGGTGAGCCGTGCTTCGCCATGAGCTTACAGGAGCCTTTGTCTCGTCGTCGCCGGGGAAGTAGTTCTGGGGAAGGTCGATGGGCAGGTTTTTGTTCTTGTCCCGCCAGTATTCGTGGGCAAGAGTGTCCGTATCGTATTCGAGATGTCCCATCATAAAAATCGAGCGGTTGTCCTTTGACTTTGACAGGGTAACTTCTCCCTCGCTGTTTTCGGCCAGAATAACCAGGTCTTTTTTTTCTTCGATAAAGCGGCGGTCAACGGTGGTGTGGCGGCTTGTTGGAACCGGGAAAATGTCGTCGAAGCCCCGCATGAGGGGGTCGGCATTGACGACCCGGTGATTTGGCAGAATTCCGAAGAGCTTTTTGGGCAGTCCCTGCTTTTGGATGCCGTAGTTGTGGTAAAGGCCAGCCTGGGCGCCCCAGCAAATGTAAAGGGTTGAGAAAACGTTTTCTTTGGCGTAGTCCATGATTTTGCAAAGTTCATCCCAATAATCAACCTGCTCGAAAGGCATTTGCTCCACCGGCGCTCCCGTAATAATCATTCCGTCGTATTTGTGCCTGAAAATTTCGCTGGAAGGGATGTAAAATTTTTCCAGATGCTCTCCGCTCACATGCGTAGATTCGTGAGCTTCCATTCTGACCAGGGAAATATCGATTTGAAGGGGAGTGTTTCCCAAAAGACGGAGCAGCTGGGTTTCTGTCGCTTCCTTTGTGGGCATAAGGTTTACGATTGCAATTTTGAGAGGTCGTATATCCTGACTTGCCGCTCTTTTTTCGGTCATAACGAAGATGTTTTCCTTTTCGAGAATTCTTCTGGCCGGCAAATCTGACTGAACTTTTATTGGCATGAAGCAAGTTTAGCAGATTTTAATATGATTTTCTAGTTTTTTAGCGCACTCTACTTCCTCGGGGCCTTACGCTGCTCGCTAATCGCTCGGCCGCTTCCCTCGCTTCGCTCAGTCCAGTGGCTGCCTGCGGCACAGCTCCACGCCCCGGCGCGGCATTTATTAAGAAAATATTAAATTATTGCCGAAAATATTAACAACTTGAGATAAATGTAGTATTATGTAATAAGCGGTAATCTTTAAGATTTTTTTAATACTTACTCGAGAGGCTCAATATGAAAAACAGAATTTTACATTTTACCCTCAATTCATTCGCACTTCTTTCAGCATTTCTTTTTACCAGCATATTTATTTCTTGTGGGGAAGATTCCGGCCTGGGAGCCACCATCGATACAGAGGCCCCAAAAATGGCCATCAGCTACCCTAACCCCAAGGCCAACAATGTAGCAATGGGCGAATTCGTTTTGGCCGGAACCTGTAGCGACGACAAGATTGTCAGCAGGGTAGAGGTCGCCGTCACCAACCTTGACAGCCAGAAGTCCTATGGCTCTTTCCCTGCCACGGTTAATGCCCAGGCAAACACCTGGTCAATCACTTTCAACACATTCGACGACTCTAACAGAGATAACTACAACGGCTATCCCTTCCCCGACGGAAACTACAAATTCGTCGCCACTGCATACGATAATGCCGGTCACTCAACTCAGGACACATCTACCCTTGAAATTGACAACACCGCTCCTGTATTCGTAATCTCAAAACCGGGCGTAGTAGTCTCTGAGACAAAAAAAGAATCAACAAGAATTTCAAAATACGGTTCAATTTTCACGATTGAAGGAACAATAGCCGAGTCTCATCAGGTCTCAAAAATGGACTTGCAGATTTATGATGAGAACGGAGAGAAGGTGAACGCCGAGCCTTACGAAGCGGACGAAATCTCAACGACAGGTGGCACGAGCGTCACAATTGCGCGCTACCTCGAAAACGGAACCGACGAAACGAACACAAGGTACAATGACATTTACGGAGTTGCGGGCAGCGTTGCCGATTCCGACGGAAACAAACGCTATTCATGTACGGTAACACTTTCTGATAACGCCAGAATTTTCCAGAATCCCGGAGATTCAGGAACTGGAAACGGAAACGAAACCTCAGTCGTCTACCTCAACGATTCTATTTATGAAAAATACATGAGCGCAAAAAAAGGCGCAGGCCTCAGTGCAGATGATTTCCGAAAGGTAATCAACAAGACCGCAACAGAATCTGACATCTCAAACAAGGGAAAGATTCAGGTCACTATGAGCGAAATTTCCGAAGCACTCGAAAGCAATGCCATAGACACTTCTCTTTCAGAAGAAAGCGAGAATCCGACCGACAACACACTCTCATTCTCACTCAACCCGAACGCAGACCCGACATACCTCGTCAGCGGCTTTAATTTCAGTTACAACGATGCGGGCGACAAAGTCCTTGATACTGTAAGAACAGCGATTGGCGGTCAGGGAATCGCTGTTGCAATCAGTTCAGGCCTTGACAGGGTACAACTCCTGCCATCTGCATTCAAAGTCTGGATGAAGGACATCGGAAGTTTTGAAGACGGAGTTATAAGCGAGGAAAAGACAAAAGAACTTGTCGAAACACTTGTCGCCGATGTAAAGGCCGCCGAAGCAAAACTCAGCGATGATGAAGAGGGTGAAAAAGAATTTGACGAAAGCTCAATCAGGAACGACTGGACTCTTCTTCATGATAATTCATCTGACAAGGCAGCTTCCGACAGCTCGGTCAACATCAACAAGGATCTTCCGGCTTCGATTGAATTGAATCGTTATTACATCGTCGTTGTCACCGGTAAGGACATGGATGATGTGGATCTTTCTCAGAAATCACTTTATGGATTTGTCGGAAATGTCGCGGGAACTCCTCCGACCGTAAGCGTCACAACTCCGGAATCTCTTGCATTCATCAAAAATTCAACTTCAGAATTCCTCAAATTCACAGGCGTTTCAAAAGTAACCACTCAGGGCACATCTTTAAAATCAATTACCGTCACCCTCACGGCTCAGGACGAGTCAAACAAGAACAGCGAAGTCGGAGTCATTTCACAGACAATCACTGCCGACAAAGATAACAAATGGGAATCTTTGGGCGGGCTTTCTTGTGTTTACGACGGAGAAAGCTATAACTGGGAATTCGTTCCGTCTGAACATTCAGAATACGGAAAAATCAAGGCTGAGAAAAAAGGTCTTGCCTATCTTTATAACATCAAGGTTTCGGTGGAAGGAAACACTGGTCACACGGCGGAAACGGAGCGAAGCATCCACATTGATACCGTTGACCCAATCGTAACATTGAATTCTGCCACACCTATCGTCATCGGAAAAGATTATTACGGCGAGGATGACGAGAATTATTACCTCAACGGTGAAATCAAAATTTCAGCGACTGTAGACGAGCAGAATCTTGAAGAAGTCAAATATGATGTGTGGGCAAGCACTGACCTCACAAAAGAACTTTCAAAAGAAGATTCAATTCTCGAAAACCTCAAGGCTCTTGCCCCGGACAAGGTTGACGGCTCTCTCGGAAAACAGTCAACAATCAGCGAGACTTTCGACACGACCTTAATCACGAAATACTTTGAGAGCCTGAGCTCTGAAAAAGACCCCGCGATTCAGATTGAAATGCAAATCACTGCCATCGACAAGGTTGGAAACGAGGTTACGGCTTCCACAAAATCCATCTATGACAAATTCGTAATCAAGCAGGAAACGGACAATCCTCTCGTTCATTTTGGAAACGCAAACCCGGAAATCACTTCTTCGGATTTACTTTCAAAGACCGTCAACATGTTTGGAACGAACACGAACAACAAGCTACAGATTACGATTTCTGATGACGACAAGATTAACCATTACTGGCTTTATCTTTACGAAGCCGACGGAACGACAATTGCTGCTCAGAACCCTGTCTACAGCAATAATCCGCTTCAGGTTGGAGTCGGACAGTCAACGGCTTCTATCAGCTATCTTCTTCCGGAAGTCGAGGGCGAATATCAGGTTAAGCTCATCGTCCGTGATTACATGCCACCTTCAGAGACGAATCCAAATGCAGATAAAGATCATCCTTATGGAAAAACAGTCGTCGGTCCATTCTTCATCGTTGTTGATGATGGTGCGCCGGAAATCTCAGATGTCACCCCTGCAAGCGGAAAGGAATTCAACAAAGCCTTCGCCGTAAACGGAACTATCGTCGAAGGAAGCGGAAAAGTCACATTGTCTGTCAGCGGAGACGGCACAAGTGAAAAATATTCTTCTTCAAAAGTAATCAGCGGAACTACTGGCGCTGGAGCAAAATTCAACGACACGATTGAACTTCCAAAAGACACCAACGGAAAATACAAAGACGGAAAGTACACGGTCACTTACAGGGCAGAGGACAAATACGGGCAGTACACGGACTATACGATTTCTTACAACGCCGACACTACGCCGCCGATAATTTCAAGCCCGGGCGCAGAAGCAACTGGAAGCAGCACGGAAGAGGGCATAACATATTTCAACAGCAATTATCCTCTGAACATATCCGTTTCTGTAAGCGATGCCACGGATTCTTACACAGGCACAATCAGTGATGTCGAATATTCCGCATATTCAGGAAACATTTCTTCTCCTTCTGGAACTGCGGTAATTGACTGGACTCCGCTTACCCACAAAAACGATTCTTACACAGGCTCGGCTTCGGGCTTCATCAATGCGGACGGTGGAAACGGAATTTCCGACGGAGAATACACTGTCTTCATCAGGGCGACTGACACCGCAGGAAACGAAACCAAAGAGGAAAACTTTACAACTATTCACCTCGTCGCGGACAAGACAAAACCTGTCCTTGAAACGACGACAGATCCTGAGACCGGAACCGAAAACGACGGTTCATACTTTAAGAAGGGTGAATTCTCAATCGAAGGAACTCTGGCAGAGACAAATCTTGCGTCTCTCACTTACACGCTCAATGGCGAAGAAGCGAAGACTCTTCCTTTGAATGATAGCAACTGGTCTATCGCAAGCGGAGAAATCCCGGAAAATGGCGGAGATTTCGCATACATCATCACGGCAATAGACAAGGCAGGCTCTGTCACAACCCTCAAACGAACCGTCACAATCGACAAAAAAGCTCCTCAAATCACTATTGACGAATGGAAAGATTCTACAGAAACATTCGTCGTAACGAACAAAAACAGCAGCACAGTAACATTCAGCGGAACTGTAGCTGACGAGACGAAGGGCTCAGGACTTGCAGATGTAATCGTCTATTATAAGAATGCTTCCGGGGCAAAGAGCGTTGAAGAAAAAATCAGCCCGAACAGCAGCGGCGCATGGACTCACACATTCACGAACCTTGCCGAAGGAAAATACACTCTCCATGTCGTTGCAAAAGACAAGGCCGGAAACGAAGAAGA
>DGTW01000233.1 GCA_002393835.1 Treponema sp. UBA4326 | reverse complement strand
GAGGAAGCGGAGCCCGCAGAAGAGCTGGAGGAAGCCGAGCCAGTCGAGCCTGCCGAAGAAGTAGAGTCTTTGGAGCCAGTCGAGCCAGTCGAGCCGGTCGAAGAAGTTGAGCCACTGGAGCCAGTCGAGTCGGTCGATGAAGTTGAGTCTCTGGAAGAAGCCGAACCAGTCGAGCCTGCCGAAGAAGTTGAGTCGCTTGAGGAAGCAGCCTCTGCTGATGATGTTGAGGAAATCGAGGAAGTCGCCGAGGCAGAAGACGGTGCAGAAGAGATAGAAGAAGCGGAAGCCCTTGAAGATGCCGAATCGGTGGAAGAAGTTGAGGAAGCGGAGCCCGCGGAAGAGTTAGATGAGGTCGAACCTCTGGAGCCAGTTGAGCCATTAGATGAAGCTGAGCCACTGGAGGTAGTGGAGCCAGTTGAGCCAGTCGAAGAAGTTGAGCCAGAGGAGTCGGTCGATGAAGTAGAGTCTCTTGAGGAAGCAGCCCCTGCTGATGATGTTGAGGAAATTGAGGAAGTCGCCGAGGCAGAAGACGGTGCAGAAGAGATAGAAGAAGCGGAAGCCCTCGAAGATGCCGAATCGGTGGAAGAAATTGAGGAAGCGGAGCCCGCAGACGAGCTAGATGAAGCTGAGCCACTGGAGCCAGAGGAGCCTGTTGAGCCAGTCGAAGAAGTTGAGTCTTTGGAAGAAGTCGAACCAGTCGAGCCTGCCGAAGAAGTTGAGTCTCTTGAGGAAACAGCCCCTGCTGATGATGTTGAGGAAATTGAGGAAGTCGCTGAGGCAGAAGAGCTAGCCGACGAAATTGAAGAACTTGAAGAAGTTTCCGAAGCAGAAGAGGACTCCGCCGAGATTGATTTTGACGCCGTAAATGAAGTTGAGTCTCTCAACGCTCTTGATGATGAAGAACTCGATCTTTTGCCAGAAGTCGATGACAGCGAATATAAAAAAATCGACATGGAGCGGACGCTTGCCGCATTGCCTGAACGCGCTCCCCGCTGGAACGACATGGACGAGGTGGAGCTTGATTCTGACGGCCTTAGCCGTAAGCTTTCTTTCTCGGAAATGCATGACATTCAAAAACTCAAGGATGCCGCAAAAATAGTTGAGGAAAAAGATGCGGAACTTGAAGAGCTTGAAGTTTTTGACCCAGAGCTGCAAAACGCCATGCAGAAAGTTGTTGATACAGACCTGTATGCTCCTCATATTTTGGACAGTAATGTTAGTCCTGATGACGACATTTATCGTGACGAAGCTCTTCTTGAAAAGATTGAATTCGGTGTTCCCAATCCAGAATCTTCAGATGAAGAGACCGATGACTCCGTTGCAGAAAAATTTGTTGCAGTTCAGTTAGATTTTACTTCACTTGATGCCGAAGATTCCGATGATAAAATGTATGTGCTTCAGCCGCCAGCTGATGCGACTGAAAATGAGCACTATTTTGAAAATCCAGATCTCGTCGGTTCAGAAGAAACAGGCGAGCTGGAGGCACTTGAAGAACCGGAGGAAACAATGCCTTTTATGTTTACAAAATTCGCAGCATCACAGAACTCAGAGCTTATGGAGCTTTCCTCGGACGTAGAGGATGCGATCGTTCAGAACAATGACGGAACCTTCCGTGTGACTGAAATGCCACGGATTAACGCAAATATTCAGCTCGATATGGAATTCAAAAAACTGGTGGATTCAATTCTCCGCTAGGACTGGTCTATGAAGAGCAACCTGCTGATTATCACGGCTCTTTATCTTCTCTTCGCCCTTCCGCTGTCGATAATGGACTGGAAAAAATTCCGAATTTCTCTTCCGGCCTTATTGCTGGGAATCATTGCCCTTATCTCATGCCGCTTTGTCTTCCCGCTCATGCCGGTAATTCCTGAAATCAAGAATATTTGCTTTGCCCTTGTATCGTCTTTTCTCCTTTATTTCAGTGCCAGAGTGCTCACGGGAGAAGGACTAGGTTTTGGCGATGTATTTTTCGGCATGTATTCTGCCATCTTCACGGGATTTTACATGAATCTGATAGCCACCGTTTTTGCGGCCTTGCTTGGAGTCCTTCATTATCTGGCAATGGCCCTGATTCAGAGGCATAAAAAAAAGCAGGTCATCCATCGGCCGATTTTTGCGATACCTTTCGTACCTTTTATTACGGCCGGGAGCCTGCTTTCTGTCGTTCTTTTTGCTTTTATTGCCCGCTTTTAGCCCTGGCCGCCGCCTATAAGGCTCTGCATTAGCTGAACCACAAGGTAGATTTTTTTGTAGACATTCACGCCTAAATCTTTGATTGGAGTTTCTGCAAAGCGATCCAATTCTTTCCAGTTGGTCATAAGTTCAGGCCTTTGCTTCTGATAGTCTTCAATGAGCAGCTTCGTGTTTTTTCCAAAGACGATGAGCATTTTCGTGGCTCCAACAATGTATTCCTTTGCCAAATTGTTGTTGTCTTTGAGAGTAGTCTTGATGATGCTTGCGGCTTCTTTGTCCCTGTCAGCACGGGGCAGCAGGGTTTTGAGTTTTAAGCCTACTTCACCGTCTTCTTCCGAGAGCTTTTTATCGAAAGCCGTGATTTTCTCAGAATATTCAAAGAGTGAGTTGTAGGCATCGCTCATTTCTGCGGAAAGGGGAGTCGTTGTCCATTTTCCACGGATGAGAACCAGGTCTGCGTATTCTCTGACTTCTCGTTTGACATATTCAAGAAGGAAGGCTTTGAGATAGTTGAGGGGTTTCGTAAACTCAAAGCCACCGAGATTCTTTTTTACAAAATAGGCGCTCTGCTCATCAGTGTAATTCTGCAGGGAAGTAATCCCTGTGGTTCCGAAAATCTGGTTGAGGAGGGTGTCTGTCTTTGAATTTTTGAGGGCGTTTTCCAGTTTGTTCAGGGTTGTCTGAGCCTCTGTTTTTGTTTTTTCGATGTAGTCTTCAACAATTTGCTCGAATTTCTGCTCGACTGAGACTTCGTAGAGTGGGTCTTTTGTGGTAAGCTGAATAATCATCTCGAAAACTCTGGAAGTCTTGATTTGCATGAGGCGGCTGGCTATTTTTGCCCACTGACCCGATTTTATAGGTTCGTTTCCGCCCCTCATTGTTTTCATAAGCTGAAGAAGGTCAGTAAAGTCTTCTCCCAATGGAAGTGCATAAAGAACCGCAAGAAAGTCTTTTAAATCTTCTGCGATGTAAGAAGCGTCGATTGGATTGAATTTCGGGCTTTTGCTGAAGTCATTCTCGCGGAGAGTTGAGTCGAATTTTTTGAGGATAAAGTAAAAATCAAAGGTGCAGAATGACTTGAAGAGAAGAAGTTTATGGTAGAGTCCGTCTATCATCTGAATTTTTGCCTGGTCGAATTCAGCGGAAAAGGCAGCTATGTCAGCCTTGACTTTTTCTTTGACCTGAGCGAAGTCACCTGATTTTGCCATCTCCTTGATAGCCTCTTCCGAGAGTGTTTCCACGAGCTTTTTCTGGTTTTCAGAGAGACCGTTCGCAATTACCACATTCTTGTAGTAGGCTGGATTCTGCTGGCTGTTGAACAAAGTCTGGCAGTTTGACAGGGCCTTGTATAATTCGTAGAAAAATTTGCCAAGCAAAGGCAGGGCCTGGTCTGAGCCTGCCTTGTAAAATTTAAAACGAGTTTTTGAAAGTTCTTTTGCTATGGATTTAAGCTTTTTTTTCTTTGCGGCATCCGCATCCTTACCGCCGATGAGGGAGCCAAACAATCTTTGGAAAAACGATTCTTTATTTGCCATACTTTAAATATGCAGAATTCTTTCTATAAAGTCAAATACTTTGAAAGAAATTATCAATATTGTTTATGGATATTTTAAGCCTCTTTGATGACAAACAAAACTTTTTGTGCTACGCTTATTATGTATTTTTTCTTTAAGTTAAAAATGATGGGCATGGCAGTTTTCTGTCTGTCCGCATGGAGGATTTTATGAAAAAAATTGTGGGTGCGGTGCTGGCTTCTGTATTGTGTGGCTCAGCCCTGTTTGCTTATAATCCGCCGGCCGGGGCGCAAAATGTGCTCAGACTTACGGAACCGCAGCTGCTTACCGGTGCTAATTCTGCTGCTGGTGGTGGAATCTTTGGTGCTACTCCTGCATCTATAATCAACAATCCGGCCTTAACGGCATGGGAGCAGAGGTCTACTCTGGATCTTGCGGGAACACTCTTCGTCAATTCGAACACTGATTATCCCAATTTTGACAACACTCTTGGCGGCTCATTTCAGGGAGGCCTTCTGATTCCCTCACGCTGGTGCGTTTCGACCCTGCTTGTTCAGGGAATCTGGACTGATTTTTTTGCCATGCCTGTAGGAAACAGCTTCAATTTCACAGGCGGTCTCTCAAAAGACATTACCGACCAGGTTTCGGTTGGAATGACTGCCAACTTTGGCCTTTTGTACGGCGATGCGGTTAATTCTGACTGGACTTTGAGCGCTGCTTTTGGAGCCTACTATAATTACGGAGACCTCTTCTTTATGAAGAACCTTCGTTTTGGCGTTTCAATGAACAATATCGGAAAAATGTATTCAGGCGGAGACAAGACCCTGGGCATCGAGTCCGTAAAAAACTTCAAGGACGAAAAGTATGAAGACATGTCTGACGGCACTTCATGGCCTGGAATCGCCACAATCCGCACCGGAATCGCGGCATCATTCCTCAAAACTGATGTAATGGAGCTTGGCTCATCTTTGGATTTTTCGGTTCCTGCTTTCCAGAATTTCGTAATGGATCTGGGGCTTCAGATTCAGCTCTGGGACTTCCTGAAAATTTCTTCTGCATGGGAATTTGATGTCCGGGAATTTGCCAACGATGCAAAGAACATCATTCCTTCAATCGGCGTAAGCTTCAAATTTATCTTCAGCTCAAAAGAAGGCTCTTACATGGCTAACAAGGGCTGGGCACAGAGCGATATGACTGTTTCCGGGGCCTACCGAAACCTCTACAAAGATGTAAACGCTGTGAGCGCCGGAGCCTTGCTTAATCTCGGAATGGCCGACACAAAGGCTCCTGAGGTCATCATGTGGGACGGAGAATAGGAGAATAATAAATGTTGAGAATTACAAAAACACAGAAAACTGTACTTTCAGTCACGGCGGCTTTCATGCTTTCGGCACTTGCCTTCGCTGAAAAAGGCCCTGTTTACATTTCTCCGAACAACGATGGTAAGCAGGATATTCTAGAAGTCCCTGTAAAAATCAAGGACAAGCGCTATGTAAAAGACTGGGCTTTCATCATTGAGAATGACAAAGGCGATGTCGTGCGAACTATTGGCAACAAGGAAAAACGCGAGACAAAAATCACTTTCAAGACATTCTGGAAGGCTCTCTTTACGCCAAAATCCGGCGTAACTGTTCCCGCTTCCGTAATGTGGAACGGTGTAATGGATAACGGTGAAGTCGCTCCAGACGGAACTTACTACTATTATATGACCGCAAGTGATGACAATGGAAATGCGGCAAAGACAAAAAAACTCACCGTCATTGTTGATAATACTCCTCCAGATGTGCAGTTAGCTCAGCCTTCATCAAATGAAAAAATCTTTGGAGAGGGAGCAAAACCTGTCCTGGCTGTCAAACAAAACGGTTCTGAAGAAGACGAATGGAAGGCTGCTTTCACTGATTCAACTGGTAAGGTCGTCCGCTCTTACAAATGGACTTCAAGCTCACCTTTGAGCTTTGAATGGAACGGTTCTGATGATGCAGGTGCTCCTCTTCCTGACGGCGTTTATTCTTACAAAATTACGGCTACTGACCGTGCTGGTAACGACTCGAATCCGGCTTCAATCGCCAACATCATTTATTCTGCCGACAAGCCTGCGACGAACATCGCAATCTCTGGCAGCAAATACTTCTCGCCCAACGGCAATGGAATCAACGATACGATTTCATTCTTCGTAAAAATTCCTGTTCCAGACGCAAAATCAGTCAATAAGCTCGTTGAATGGGCCGTTAAAATCACAGACGGCAAAGGCAATGTCGTAAAGACTTTCAGCGGAAAGGACAATCCTCCGAGCCGTGTTGAATTTGACGGAAAGACTGACTCTGGCTCAGACGCTGCCGAAGGCTTGTATCAGGCTGTCGTAAGCGCAAAATATTCTAACGGTTACGAGCCTGACCTTGTAAAATCTCCGGAATTTACATTGGATAAAACTCCGCCTGCGGCAAAAATCAAGGCAAACAGCCTCATTTTCTCTCCTGATGGCGACGGAAACTCAGATACTATGGTCATCTCTCAGGATATCGCCGCAAATTCAGGCTCTCCTGTCGAGAACTGGACTGGAAAAATCGTGGATTCAGAGGGAAAAACAATCCGTGAGTTTGATTTTGGTTCTTTCCCGCCAGAAACGGTCGTTTGGGATGGTCTTGATGATTCTTCTTCACTTGCCGCCAACGGAAAGTATAGGTACATTCTTTCTGCGACAGACCTCGCAGGAAACTCTTCAGAGACAAGTGTGGCAGACCTTACTCTCGACACAAGCAAAACCGAACTTTTGCTTGCTGTAAGCCCGACTGCATTCAACCCGGCCGGAGCCGACAAGTCTAAGACTTCTGTAAAACTCACTCCTGTAGTCAAGGCCGGAAGCTCAATCAATGAGTACACGGTTGAAATTAAAAACGCCAAAGGAAGCACTGTCTGGTCTATGAGTGGCACTTCACTTCCTGCTTCATTCACATGGAACGGCCTTTCTTCAGGCGGCGAGCGCTGTGATGACGGAAAATATGTTGCGACCCTCTCTACAAAATCTGCAAACGGAAGCGAGGCAAAGACTTCTACACAGGCCTTTGTAATTGACACCCTTGCACCAAAAGTCAGCGTTTCAGCTCCATACACCCTCTTCTCACCGGACGGAGACAGCCGCAAAGACACCTTGCCTCTCACCGTTGAGTCTTCATCAGAAGAAAAATGGACTGCCAGCATTTACGACTCAAAAAATCAGCTCGTGCGCTCTTACAACTGGCAGGGAAAAATCCCGGCAAAAGTTGAATGGAACGGTACAGACGCTGCAGGAAACAAAGTCGCTGACGGCACATACCGAATCGTATTCCTTTCTGAGGATGCGGCCGGCAACAAGGGTTCTGCAGAAATCGCAAGCGTACAGGTTGATAACCGTGAGGCAAAGGCTTACATTACGGCCGAGCTTGACGCATTCAGCCCCAACGGCGACAGCTTCCTCGAAAGCCAGAAACTTTCTCTGCGTCCTTCTCTCAAAGACGGAGTCGAAAGCTGGAGCGTTTCAATCGTAAGCCCTGAAGGCAAGGTCGTCAAATCATGGTCAGAAAAAGACCAGAAAGACATGCCAGCTGAAATTACATGGAACGGTCTTGATTCTGAGAACAAGGTTGCCGAGGGAATCTTCACTGCAAAACTCAGCATGGTTTATGCAAAGGGTAATGTAATTGATGTAAGCTCTTCTGCCTTCATTTGTTCTGTAACGCCACCACAGCTTACAGTCAAAACGGCTCCTCAATACTTCTCTCCTGATAACGACGGCGAGAACGATGACTTGTACATCCTGCTCAAAGGCAATGACATTGTTCCTCTTAAGAACTGGTCATTTACAATCAAGGATCCAAACGGAAAACCATTCTGGTCAACATCAGGAAAATCTTCTATTACTGAGCGAATCATCTGGGACGGTCGTGGTAAAAACGGCGAGCTTGTTCAGTCTGCAACTGACTATCCTTATACATTCACAGTTACCGATACTCTCGGCATGACAAGCACTGTGGAAGGCAAGATTGAGGTTGATATCCTCGTTATCCGAGTCGGTGATGTGCTCAAAATGGCAGTTCCTTCTATCATCTTCCGTCAGGATAAGGCTGACTTCGGAGTTCAGGTCCTTGATGCAAGCGGTAAGGTCACAAAACCTGGCATTACTGAGGCTCAGGCCAAGAACAACGAGCGAATCCTTAAACGAATTGCACAGATTCTTAACAAATTCAAGAATTACACTGTCGTCGTCGAGGGACACGCAAATTCTGTCACTGGAACCGAGGCCGAAGAGACAAGCACTGCTAACGGAAACATTCCTCTTGAACCTCTTTCTAAGGAACGTGCTGAATTCGTCAAGGGCAAACTTGTCGGCTATGGCGTTTCTTCTGACAGACTCTCTGCTGTTGGCCGTGGCGGCCGTCAGCCGGTTGCTGCCCGTGGGGATAAAGACAACGCTTGGAAGAACAGACGAGTTGAATTCATCCTCAACAAATAGCATTTCTGCTGTGCCGGCAAAACTGACACAGCAGTCATTGACACAAATGACTGAAGCACTTTCAGAAAAACTGATTTCGCTGGCTCAAAAATATGAGTCAGCGGATTTTCTCAAAAAAGATCCGTCTCAGTTCATGCACCGTTTTTCCAGCGTGCGTGAATGTGAGACGGTTGCTTTTATTGCCGCAAACCTGGCTTTTGGCCGCCGGGAGCAGATTCTTGCCCATGTGGAAGCAATTTTAAGCGCGGCCGGCTCTTCTCCCTGTGACTGGATTTTAAATCAAAAATACAAAGATTTTTTCCCGGAAAATAATGTTTCTTTCTATCGCATGTACACCAACAGCGACATGCGTCTCTTTTTTGACGGTTTGAGGTACATTCTTGAAGAAAAGGAGACTATTGGAGACTTTTTTAAGGAGAAGTGGGCTGAAGAAAGTGAGGAAAAGAAAGAGAAAAATGGAGTTAGCGGACTTTCTTCAAATGACAAGTCCGCTCGAAAAGCTTCTGAAGATGGCAAAAAAAAATATCTTCACCAGGTGATTGCCTCGGCTTTTCCAGCCAGATGCGCCCTTCTTCCCCATTCAAAGGATTCCGCTGCCAAAAAAGTGAACATGCTTTTGCGCTGGCTGGTGCGGGACAATTCTCCGGTGGATTTGGGCTTGTGGAAATGGTTTTCAAAAAAAGACCTTTTGATGCCGCTGGACACCCATGTGATGCAGCAGTCAAATGAGCTTGGACTGATTAACTCAAAGTCAGCGAATCTGAGAACGGCAATAGGACTGACAAAAAAAGTCGCCGAGATTTTCCCCGACGACCCTGTAAAAGCTGATTATGCGCTTTTCGGTTTAGGGATTGCCTCGCAGGAGGCGAGGTAAAAGCTTACGGCTTAGGGATTGCAGGGGCGGCGAAGCCGTTGCCGAAACAAAGTGTAGGCAATGGAGCGGCAGCGGAACCCCGGAAAGCCAAACAAGCACGACAACGAAAGTGC
>DGTW01000361.1 GCA_002393835.1 Treponema sp. UBA4326 | reverse complement strand
GTGAAGTGGAGCTGCTTTCGGATTTCTTCCTGCATTTTTGCGTATTCCGGGGTGTCCGGGTCGCAGTATTTCTGCAGGGTTTCCATGCTCACATTCTCGCCCTCAAACTGCTTTACGACCCGACGGGCAATCAGGTCCATCTCGCTCTTTGAGCGGGAGAAGTTCAGGTATTTGCAGCCGAACATAATCGGCGGACAGGCGGGACGCACGTGAACTTCCTTTGCGCCAGACTGGTACAAGAAGTCTGTGGTCTCCCGAAGCTGCGTGCCCCGGACGATTGAGTCGTCAATCAAAAGAATGCTCTTGTCCTTAATCAGCTGCTGAACCGGGATAAGCTTCATGTGGGCGATGAGATTGCGCTGCTCCTGGTTTGTCGGCATAAAGCTTCGTGGCCAGGTCGGTGTGTATTTGATGAAGGGACGGGTAAATGGAATCCCGGCCTCGTTGGCGTAACCTACAGCATGGGCCGTTCCTGAGTCAGGGACACCTGCCGCACAGTCCGGGTGAATGTTGTCGTCCTTGTCTCGTTTTGCAAGGTATTTTCCGCAGTTGTAGCGCATTGCCTCAACATTGACTCCCTCGTAGCAGGCCGTAGGGTAGCCGTAGTAAATCCAGAGGAAGGTACAGATTTTCATTTCTTTCTGTGGCTTCTGCAAAACCTCGTAGCGGTCAGCAGTTACATAGACGATTTCTGCCGGCCCAAGCTCATGCAAATCCTGATAGCCCAGATTGATGTAGGCAAAACTCTCAAAAGAGAGACAGTGGGCAAGAATCGAGCCTTTTGCGTCTTTTTTAATGCCAATCTGAAGCGGAGTGCGGCCCATCTTGTCCCTGGCACCATAAATTCCTTCTGGAGTGGCCACGAGCATGGTGATTGAGCCTTTTATTTTCGACTGAACATACTGAATTCCTTCGAGAATTGTTTTCTTCGTGTTAATCATGGCAAGAATCAGCTCAGTCTGGTTGATTTCGCCGCCGCTCATTTCGAGGAAGGCACCGCCGTTTTCCATGAGTTCGTTTACAAGCTCATCCTTATTAGTGACGATACCAACCGTTGTTACTGCAAAACGCCCCAAATGAGAGCGAGCCAAAAGTGGCTGAGGCTCGTAGTCAGAAATACAGCCGATTCCGACCTTACCCTTCATTTCCTCAATGTCGTTCTCGAATTTTGTACGGAAAGGAGAATTCTGAATATTGTGAATTGCCCTCTGAAACTTTTCGTCGTTTCGCCAGACTGCAAGACCTCCGCGTCTGGTTCCCAAATGCGAGTGATAATCAACTCCAAAAAACAAGTCTAAAGAACAATCGTCCTTTGAAACAACGCCAAAAATACCGCCCATAATAGTTCCCTTAAAATAAAAATGTCGGGGCATGCATGAAAGCCGCAAAGTTCCCGACAATAACAGATGTTAGAATGTGTAAGTCCAATAAACGCCAGATGACCAGCACTTGCGTGAAATACCGTCAAATGCCGTTCTCTGCTCGAAGTCAACATAGACTGCGAAGCTGGTGTTTTTTGAATAGATGAAAGTCAGCTCTGGGCGAAGGTCGAAAATATGTCCTCCGTTCCAGTCCTCGGTTGATTTGTAATCTGCCCATCGTTTGTCTTTTGACCCCTGAGCGAATGAGCCCCAGATGTCAAAGCCAAGCTCTTTTGTAATTCCGAATGAAAGAGTTCCGCCTGTGTACCATGCGAAATCATAGTTTGAATCCTGGAATAAGTTGATTCCCAGTTCAGGCTTGAGGGTGAGGGCTGTTCCCGGAATCGCAAACTGAATCGTTGCACCTGTTCCGTATGCCTGGTCATCGTCAGCCTTTGTAAAAAGCGAGTCAGCCGCAAAATATAGGTCGAGGATGAAGGCATCCATGCCCAATGTAGCGCCTGTGTAGAAGTTTGCGCCATCATCAAAAGCTCCTTCAAGAGCTGCGGCCAGGGAAAGCCACTGGATTGGAGAGAAGCGGACTGCCGTGTTCACTGCCGGATCGTCAGTGTTGAAGCCGTTTGGAAGAGCCGCACCAATCTCGAATACATTATTGTCAGCAAGGAAGCGAACGCCAAGTGCTCTTTTTGCGTATTTGTTTGCGTAAGGAACGAAACCGACAACATCTGCGCTACCAGGAGCGTCAACTGTGTATTTGTAAGTTCCCACAGATTCCGAAGATGTCTTCCAGAAGGCCCCTGCACGGTCATCGTATGCTGTTGAGAATCCGCCCTGACGAACATGAGCGTCTGACTCCCAAAGCCAGCTGCCGTATCGTGGAGCCGGGCCTACCTGCCAGTTGAGTTTTGTACCGACACCAAAGTCAAAATTCTTTGTGATGTGGTAGATGAAGTTTACATAGTATGAATCCTGAATCGTGTTAGAGACATTTGCCTGGTCGTTGTAGTTGAGCCAGTCTGAGTGGCCGTCTGCCTCGATTTTTGCCTTGTCAGCCGCAGAAATCTCTCCAGAGACCTTGTTTGCTCCTGCCCAAACGCCATTGCCCCAGCTGCGGACTCCATATTTGAGGGAGAGAGGGTTGAGGTTTGAAGTTCCGAATACGAAATTGTCTACATTGCCTTCGTTGTTGTAGTTTGCGAGGAAGCTCCAGTTGAGCATTCCTTCTACTGTGAACTTGCCCCGGTCAAAGCGAGCCTGGAATGTGTCCGTGAAACCGTAGAACATGACATCGCCGTTAATCGGTGCGCCAAAGCCAGACCATGCGGTGTTCTTCATTTGTTCTTTGGGAAGAACCTGTGCAGTGGCCGAAAAAAGAAAAGCGAGTGAAGCAACAGCAAGGAAAAACAATTTTTTCATTTTTTTTGACTCCTAAAGCTGGGTAAAAAGTGCTAATAAATGTCTCTCAATGCAGAATATAGCATAAAAATTAAGTTGAGTGAATCAAATTTATGATTTAAAATATAAATATGAGCATGAAAAAATTTAAATCCGACATTTGCGACTACATTGACTGGCGGGGAGACCTTTCATTTGAATTTTCACCTTTCAACGACATTGACGCCCTTATTTTCTGCCAGCTTTCCTACCTGAATTTCACGGATTTGGCACCATCAGAGTTAAATTCTTCTATTAAGTTGTCAGAACTTGCTCATCTTTATTTCGCATCAAAGGATTTTGAAAAACGAAGCGACCTGGGAATGCTGATTGACCCCAGAAGCAACGAGCTTCTAAAAAAAGCCGGGGAATCTGTTCGTTTTAAGGATGTCGGCGTGTGCGGCTTTAAATGCGAGTATGATTCCGCTAAGGAAGAGCAGTTTTCCGCAGTCACTTTTGTGCTGAATGAAGGTAGTTTCTTGGATAAGCAGCAGGTCTTTGTGGCCTTCCGTGGTACTGATGACACCATTGTTGGCTGGAAGGAGGACTTCAACCTTGCCTTCATGGAAGAAGTTCCTGCCCAGGCCGATTCCCTTGCCTATCTGGAAAAGGCTTGTGCTGAATTCAAAAAAGCTGAGATAATAACGGGCGGACATTCAAAAGGGGGAAACCTTGCAATCTATGCCTCTGCGAATCTGAACGAAAAGTCAAAAAAGAACCTTTCTCTCATTTACAATTTTGACGGTCCCGGCTTTTCTCAGGCTTGCCTGGATTCAAACGAGTTTTTTTCAGTCAAAAGCAAAATCTGCTCGGTCTATCCCCAGTTTTCGATAATCGGAATGCTCTTTCATCATTATGAGCCATGTTCCATTGTTATCAGCGATGAAAAACTGGTCATGCAGCACAATCCCTTCTCCTGGTTTGTAAAAGGTTCTTCTTTCGAAGTCAAAACTGAATTTGATTCTGGCAGCGAAATTTTTTTCAAGAGCTTCAACAAATGGTTTGAGGAGATAAGACCGGAAATGAGGCAGCAATTCGTGGAAACTCTTTTCGGACTTTTGGAATCAACGAATGCCATTACAAACAGCGACCTGAGCCATGAAAAGCTGAAAAACACAGGCCGGATAATCAAGGCTTTTGCCAGCCTGGACAAGGAAATCCGGGATGACGCTATAAAACTCGCCGGTGACTTCGTAAAGACAGTCTTTTCAACCTCAATCAAAATAAGCGAATGATACGGCGGGCCTTTTTGACTAAGTGAATGAATTCCTATAGAATGACTCATTATGAACGCAATTATCACAGTCGTTGGCAGCGACAAGGTCGGAATCATTGCTGAAGTCAGTGCGCTTCTTGCAAAACACAAAATTAACATCGCGGACATTACGCAGACGATTCTTTCTGGTAACTTTGTAATGATGATGATGGTTTCTCTTGACGGAGCAGACATTTCCATCGATGCCCTTCGAAAAATCCTTAACGAGAGCAGCGAGAAAATGCATGTGGAAATCAATGTCATGGCAGAAAAAGTTTTCTCGTCAATGAATAGAATTTAAGGAGACATAAAATGAAGAAATTGCTTTTTACAAGCGCGGCTTTTTTTGCTTCGGTTTTTCTTTTTGCCGCTCCAGCTCAGCTTACAGTAAAATCTGGTGAAAAGCCTGTCACAGCGGGCTGGGCTGACATGGGAAGCCTTAGCTATGCTTCGCAGAATGTAATCGTAATCGATGACTCAACTTATTCTAGCCCTGAGGCAAAAAGAAAGGCTTTTACCAATGCCATCGCTTCAGGTTCAGTGTCATCTTCAAGCATTAACGACAAAGCAGCCCTCATCTTGGTTTACGGAACCGTTGATTTGAGTGACGGAAAGGTGAGCGACAAAGACCATTCTTATTTTGATGAATTTGATTCGGCCACCCACAAACGAAAGCACGGCGATTTTATGTACGATATCGGCTCAAACAAGACAATCATCGGAGCCAGAGCCGCAAAAGTCGCTTATGGCGGTCTTAGAATCAAGGCAAGGGACGGCGTTTTAAAAAATGTCATCATTCAGAATATCTCTTTCTGGGATGCCCACGGCTCAACAGAATACGACACCAAGGTTCCTGAATATTCAAGCAAGAAAGCCAGCGCAGATCAGCTGGTAATCGAAGGAACTGAAGACAAAAGCACGAAAGCCCGCTACATTCACATTCCTGAGAACATCTGGATTGACCACTGCTCTTTCTCTGATGGCGTATGCGTGGATTTGGACAGAAATTTCAACCATGACGGAGCATTGGACATCAAATGCGGAAAAAATGTCACGGTTTCATTCTGCGAATTCACCAATCACGATAAAGTTACCCTCAGCGGTTCAAGCGATAAATTCATCACCCCGGACGAAAGAGAAGTCACTTTCCATGACAACTACTACCATGGCTGCGTTCAGCGAATGCCAAGAACCCGAGGCGGATACTTCCATCTTTACAACAATGTTTTCGACGAAATCGGAACGAAAAACAATTCCGGGGCAAGCCTTGGACCGGGAGTTGGAGCACAGTTCATCGTTGAGAGCAACTATTTTGGAAAACATGCGGGCTACATTCTCCGTGCCAGCGACAACTCAAAGCCAGGAACACCTTCTTTCTATAAAATCTATGTGAGCGGAAACAAGCCTGAGCTGAACGGAAACAATGCGGAAAATTTCCTGAGCCACAAGGTAAACGAAAAGCCCTGGAAAATTCCTTACAATTATGTCCTCAAGTCAGCTGACGAAGCAAAGGCCAGCGTAGTAAGCGAAGCCGGTTCCGGAGCAAAAGTCATTCTCGACGGAAAAGAACTGTAAGGGGTTGGAGTGTCATTCATCCTTTACGAAAACTCAGATTAGTCGAATTATACAAAATATAGAATGCTGGAGGCTTAAATGAAAGCATTAGTCAAAAGAATTTTACAGGTTGGGCTTGGTTTTATTATCCCTATGTTTATCCTTGCAGCCTGTTCTTCAGATGCAGGAAACGACAGTGGTGGGGCATCTGGCACAACAGGAAGAGTTACTTCGGTTATTTTGGACAGAGAAAGTGCAAATATCCTTGTAGGAAATACGCTTAAACTGAATGCAACTGTCAACGCTTCAAGCGGACTTGCAACGACAGTTACTTGGTCAAGTTCGGATAAAAATGTGGCAACTGTTGCAGACGGTACTGTAACGGCAGTCGCTGCAGGAAATGCGATAATTACGGCGACATCTACAGCTGACTCGAGCAAGAGTGCGTCTTGCAGTGTGGTTGTTGAGGCTGGTTCTGGTGTAGGTGGGGTCGTTTATCCTGCAGGTATCACTCTCAGCCAATCATCTCTTTCACTTGATGCTGGTGGAGATTCAAGTACAAAAACAGTGACCCTCACAGCGACAATTACGAATGCTAATGAAGTTACAAGTGGTTATGAAACTATCAACTGGACTTCTTCCAATCCAAACGTTGCAACAGTTTCTTCTGAAGGTCTTGTCACCGCAATAAAAGCCGGTAGTACAACAATCACAGCAGCTGCAAACTACGGTACGGCTTCGGCAGTTTGTAATGTTATTGTAACTGGAAAGTTTTTGGGAATAAGTGCAAGTGATACGCCAACAGGTTGGGCAAGTTATACCGGCACAACATATTTTGATAAATCAACCGCAAATACTCCGCCAGATGCATCAAAAGGTGCTAGTGGTGGATATGGAGCAAGTTCTTCAAAAATCTATACAGTTTCCACACGTTCGGCTTTACTTTCTGCACTTTCTGGAACAGATAAAAAAATCATCTACATTGATGGAATGATTGATATGACTGATGGATTGTTGCCTGCAAAAGCCAATACTTCATCGACGGCTTTGGACTCATGGATTAAAAGTCAGGCCTCTTCTCTTACGAATTCATCTTCTTATGGAGATGTGTCTTCTAAAGTTACTTCTCTTGCCACATGGAAGACCTGGTATGCATCAGGAGTTAAAAGCACTGCCGATGAAAGCGGAGTTTACAAAACTGCAAGAAGCAAACTCAGCGGCAATTACGGCTCAATCATAAAGCTTAATATCCAGTCGAACACTACAATCATCGGTCTTACAGATAATAGCGGCATAAAGGGTGGCTGTATTAAGATTTCTGGAGCAAGCAATGTTGTAATCAGGAATCTCTTTATTCAGGATTCTTTTGACCCATTCCCGCAGATTGAGAAAGGCGACGGATTCAACGCAAACTGGGACGGAATCGAGATTTCAAATGCCTCTAAATACATCTGGATTGACCACTGTACAATTCAGGACACGATTGCAACAACAGACGATGATTTTGATCATATAAAATTGAGCGATGGTGTAGAACTTAAATATCAGGTTTTTGACGGACTCTGCGACATCAAGCAGGCAAGTGATTTTGTCACAGTCTCTTACTGTAAATTCGCAAATCACGACAAGACAAGCTTGATT
>DGTW01000269.1 GCA_002393835.1 Treponema sp. UBA4326 | reverse complement strand
AAAAAACACGGTTTTTCGCTTGGCTCTGAAAGTTCGGTTATGGGTGCCACGAAAAATGTTACTGTTACGGATAAGAATACGGCGGAAAAAGGTGAGCGGGATTTTGCGTTTGAAAAGATTACGGATGCTGACCTTCCGCTTTCTCTTTCGCGCAAAAAGTTTGATGCTGGCATTTTTAATGGCGTTAAAATCGCAGACTTTATCACGGACTTTTGGACGGAAGAAAAAAGTCCTTATTACGAGCAGCAGAAAGCTCACCGAAAGGACATCAACGGAACTCATTGCCAGAATATGCGCGATATGGTAAAGCGTTACTGGATTCCGTTCTTCGGAAGTTCTACGGTTGACTCCCTTACGAGTGAAATCTTGAACAAATTTTTTATTTACCTTGCGGCGGACAAAGGGCTTAAAAGTTCGACGGTAAACAAGGTTCTTAACTCTGCGGCCGTTCCATTCAAGTTTTATTGCAAGAATCACAAAATCAGCTCAAACCCTATGGACGGCATTGAGCGTTTCGGATGCGACAAGACAGAGCGCGGAATTCTTACCCGCAAGGAAGTTGAACGGCTTTTCAGCTTTGAGTGGGAGAACAAGAAAAAGCAGCTTGCAAATATGCTTGCGGCATTCACGGGAATGAGAGCCGGAGAGGTGTCCGCGCTGCGTTACTGCGACATTTACGACGACAGAATTTATGTCAATCACAACTGGAGCGTGGTTGACGGAGAAAAAGATCCGAAACGGCACGAAGTCAGATGGGTTGTATGTCCGCCGGAAATCTGCTCCGCTCTTAAAGCCCTTGCAAAGAAAAATCCGTCTTTCTCAAACGATTGCTTTGTATTCTTCTCGCGGCAGAAAAAAGGCTCTGTGCCTGTTCTCCCCGAAGCGTGGGTGCGAGGGCTTGACGAGGCTCTGGAGCATATAGGCATTTCGAGTGAGGCTCGGAAAGCTCGGCACATTGACTTTCACAGCTGGAGGCACTTCTTCGCGACCGAAATAAGCGAGAAGGTTCAGATGGGAACGGCTCAAAAGCTGCTTGGACACAAAGATGCCAGTACCACCGCAATATACGCATCTCACGAAAGCGAGGAACATATGGCGGCTGTTCAAAATGTTATGGCAGAATTCCGAAAGAATATCAGAATACTGCCATTTCAGCTTGTGGCATAGTCTTTTAAACGGCGTGTTTTCTGATGTGATTTAACAACGGAAAACGCGCTGTTTCTGCATTTATCATTTAGCCATAGAAAACAGGAAGTTTTGAGAGGAGCGATTTTTATGGCTGGATATGAAAGAACGGCAGGAGAGAATTCCAAGCACCCTGCGACACCGCTTGAGATTTCGATTGCGGATGTAAAGGCTGCGGGCGGGAATGTGCTTGAGGGCGTCTCGGCGGTGGACGCGCTTGCGACTTATCTTGACGCTCGGAGACGGTTTGAGGTGATGGAGTTGCCAGAAGCCTGTAAGCTCGTGCATCTGAGCGGTTCCCAGATGTATGCCTATGTCCGGCGGGGAGCTGTCCCGCATCTTAGGCTCGGCCGCAAAATCCTTTTTATCCGCTCTCAGCTTGAACAGTGGCTTCTTTCAAAATGCAAGGGGGTGTCCTATGATTGAGAACGCTGACGAGATTGTGAATTGCATCGCTGAAAAAATCCGCGAGATTTTGCGGACGAAGGAATACGGCACTTTCGGCATCACGATTACGATGCACGAGGGGCAGCCGTTGAAAATATGCGAGCAGAACGAAATCAATCTGCTCCGCAGACCGGGAAACCGCGTGATAATATCAAAATAAAAAAAGCGTGAAAAAACAAAGATATGACTTACAAAGGCAAGGCTAAAAACAGCTTTGCCTTTTTTTATTTTCCGAAGGGGCAAGAAAAAATTATGTGGAGCGGAGTGTTTGTCAAGGTTTGGGAGCGACTGAAAGGAGCGAGCAACCGCGAAGCGGCATGACCTTTACAAACACGGAGCGGAACATACAATGCCTTTCCCCCTCTGGAAAATACACGGACGGCACATTTTTGATGTGATTTATCATCAGAAAAATCTCTATTTTTACAGCTATCATTTTTTTGTCGGGCGGATGTGTCTCCGCGTTTTAGGCATGTCTGCATTGCAACGATTATAAAAGGGGGTGTTTTTTTGGAAGAAGCGGCTCAGTCTGAAAAAGACAGGGAATGCGCTTCGCCTGTGGCGGCGGAAAGCGTGAAGCCGTGGGAAATCCGCATGAGCGGCGAAAGCCCCAGGGCGTTCAACGCTTTCTGCTTTTACAGGGCTATGGGCTACAGACGGAGCATAAAGGCCTGCATGGAGCTTCACGGAATAGAGGCGAAAAAATACGGAAGCTGGGCAAGATGGGCACGGCTTTTTGACTGGAAAAACCGCGCGGCTCTTTATGACGAGTTCATCGCAAAGGAAACGGAAAAAGGCTTAATCAACGAGCATGTGGAACACAGAAAATGTTTTATGGCGATGATTGGGAAGATGGCGAAAGTCGTTGACGACAGCATAGGAAAGCTTGAGGCGAAGGACATTGACGCGGACACTGCGATGGACTTGCTGGAACGCTCGGCGAAGCTTGACGGCTATCTTTGCGGTGAGGACGGCGAGAAGCAGAAGGACAATGACGGCCAGCTTGAAATCCGTTTTGTCGAGGACTTTAAGGGCGTTTGAGGTTGGCAGAAGGTGTTTTTAAGCCGACTGCGGTACAAAAAAAAGCCCTTGCGCTCCTAAAGGGAAACGCAAAGCACATCCTGCTTTTTGGCGGCTCGCGCTCCGGCAAAACTACGGTTCTTGTTGTTGCGATTATCTACAGGGCGTGCGCCTATCCTATGAGCCGCCATCTTATATGCAGGCTGAGGGCAAAGGACGCCAAGAGTTCTGTATGGCATGAAACACTGGAGCCTTGGCTTAATAGGATTGTGGGTATACGGCGGTATAAGCCGAATGTCCATGAGGGATATATAAGGCTTTGGAACGGTTCTGAAATATGGATTGGCGGACTTGGTGACAAGGAACAGGTAGACAAGATTTTGGGGCATGAGTATGTAACGATTTACTTTAACGAAGTAAGTCAAATTTCATATTCTGCCGTTACAACTGCCTACAGTCGCCTTGCGATGAATGTGCAGGGGTGCAGGAACAAGTTTTTTTATGACTGCAACCCTGCAAGTCCAATGCACTGGGCTTACAAGATTTTCATAAGGAAAATCGAGCCGAGGACAGATGAAAAGCTGAAAAAGCCTGAACTATATGCAAGCGAGGTTTTGAATCCTGCCGACAACGCGGAGAACTTAGCCGAGGACTATATAACGGACATTCTTGACAATATGCCCGAAAAACAGCGGGCAAGGTTTCGGGACGGGCTTTGGGTAAAACCAGAGGGCGTTGTATATGACCGCTTTGAGGAAAGCATGATTCTTGAGGCGGACAGGATGCCAAAGTCTTATGACCGCATAACAGGCGGTCAGGACTTTGGGCTTCACATTGCGGCTGTAAAAGTGGGATGGAAGGACGGCGCGGTTTATGTGATGAGCGACCACGGCGGATTCAACATCACGACGAGGACGGCGGTTGAGGCGCAGACGGCTAAAGGCTGGTATGACGAGGGCTTTGTTACATTCTGCGACCCTGCGGGCGGCGAACGCATTCAGGAGATTCCCGGCGGCGTTAAGGCGAACAACAGCGTGGACGCGGGAATTGACTATATATGCGCACTTATGGAAAGGGGGAAATTTTTTGTGGCTAAAAGCTGTTCGGGCATTCTTGGCGAGATTTGGGATTATGCCCGCGACGAGAACAACCAGATTATAAAAGTGAACGACCATTACATGGACGCTATGCGCTATGCGATTTTCAGCGCGGCAAACAACGGCGTAATTATGGGTTAGAAGATATGGGATTGCGGAAAATTATTTTTAAGGCTTTAAAACCCTTCTCTGAAATAAACGAAAAAGACCTTCTGGAAGATTTTGCCCAAAGAGAAGAGGAAGTCGTAAAAGATCCGTATCTGCAAGACGTGTGGGTTGCAAACTGCGTGGACATAATAGCAAGGAACATCGGGCGGGCTGACTTTGAGATAAAGCTGAACGGAGTTAAGACATCTGACGGTTTTGCGGCGAGGCTTTTTGACGAGCCTAATCCGTATATGAGCCGCTTTGAGCTTTGGCAGAGGACAGCCGCATGGTGGAGCCTTGAAGGAGAGGCTTTCTGGTATTTCGGGAATGACTATGCGAGCGGCGTTCCAGCGGAGCTTCATGTACTGAATCCAAGAAAGATAGAGGCGGTGATGGACTGCGGAGAGATAACAAAATGGGTTTACGAGGGAAACAGGGAGAAGTTTATAATCCTTCCTTCGGAAATAATCCATTTTAAGAACTGGAATCCGTACAACCATTACAGGGGATTAAGCCCCCTTTTATGCATGAAAGATGAAATCGGCGAGGACATCTTGGCAAGCCGGCAATACAGGAAACTTTTGAAGGAAGGCGGAATTCCGAAAGGTCTTTTAAAGACGGAACAGGTATTGACGGAAGCCGACGCCGAGCTTTTGGAAAAAAAGTGGGAAAGCAAATACGGGAGCGGCATAAAGAATAAGATTGCCGTTCTTGGCAAGGGAACTGAATACCAGCAACTGACTTTCAGCCCTGACGTATTGAAATTGTATGACATGAAAAAATGGAACTTATACACGATTCTTGCGCGGTACGGAATACCGCCGAGGGTTGCGAACATACAGGATGCAAAAAGCAGCCTGAGCGGAACGGACACGAACAGCCAGCACACGGCGTTCTGGAACTACACGCTTATTCCCCTGCTTCAGCAGTTTTCGCAGATTGTAGAGGTTCAGTTTTTCAGGCGTTTTCATTTAAAGGAAAGGGGAAACTTTAACCTTGACGGAATTCCTGAATTACAGGAAAGCAAGGACGCGCGGAGCAAAAGGAATATTGCGGAAATAAACGCCGGACTGCGGACTATAAACGATGTCCTTAGGGAGAGAGGACAGGAAACAAAAAAATGGGGCGATTATTGGTATAGAAAATCAAATTTAATAAAAGAAGGATAACTGTAAAAAAAGATGGTCAGATGTTTTATAGGCAGTAATTATGAACGCTACTCTTTGAATCTTACGAACATTCTTAAAAAATTTGTTTGTGAGGAAAACATCGTGACAGTACCCGACTTCAATGACTTTATAAGCAATTATGAAGCACAGGACGAGAGGGTGATACTGTTTGCCGACAGGTATTATTTCGGATTCCATGTTGAGAATCAGCTCTTTAAGATTTTTTCGGTAAACCCGAAAACGGAGATAGTCATTTTTGACGAGATAGAATTTGAAAAACAGTTTGCTTTCAGGCTTTACAATACAGGTATAAGAGGACTTTTAGACCATGTGATTACAGGGAATGACACTGAAAAAAGAATGCAGAAAGTCCTTGGCGGTCAGAGAGTTTTTCCAGACAACATAGCGGCTTTTATAGCCAACGGAGAGCATCTTGACAAGAAGGACTGCTACAACGCCCCGACGGTAAAGGAGTTCCAGTTTTTATGTCTTGTAAGCTACGGCTTTGGATACAAGCAGATTTGCGGAAGGTTTGACATAAGCGAAACGATGCTTGGAACATACATTGAGCGCATAAGAAACAGGCTCGGAGCAAAGACTACTACGGAAGCGGTAAGGATTATGCTTCAGACAAAAGAAAACTCTCATTTGGAGGATGATGAATATGACAGTTTTTGTGGATGGGATTTACAGCAAGGAGTGCTCGTTGAATACGAGCGCGCTGGCGAAGCTGCTAAACGAAAATCGCCAAAAAGGAGAACAGGCGCGCAATGTAGACATCTACAGGAACGTGCGGATGGAATGTACTCAAAAAAACGAAAAGGACAGGCTCTGCATAACGATGAGCACAGGCGACCTTGACCGCGACAACG
>DGTW01000281.1 GCA_002393835.1 Treponema sp. UBA4326 | reverse complement strand
ATCCTGAACTGAGCGGAATGTCTCCAAAACCTCTGGGGTGACTTTGACAGATTTTGTGAATTTGTCTCCGCCATGGAGAACACGATGACCAACAGCACCGATTACGCTCATGTCAGAGATAACGCCGTGTTCTTTGTCTGTGATTGCGTTAAGAATCAATTCGATAGCTTCTTTGTGTGTCGGGCAAGGGCTTTCGAGAACGAACTTGTCTTTTCCTTTTGGCTTGTGAGTGATTACAGAACCGTCCTGAGTAACACGCTCAACAACGCCTGTTGCCAAAACATCTTTGTTGTCCCAGTCATAAACCTGATACTTTGCGGAAGAAGAGCCGCAGTTCAAAGTTAAGATTACCATTGTAATTCCCCTATAAGAATGAAAAAATATATTAAACCATTATAAAGACTTTATGAGAAATTTGCAATCTTCCGAGGCTTTTTGTTTTTCAACCGACATTTTTTTGTCAGCCGAAGCGTTCAATAAGCCCGTTTATGTTTTTGCAGCCAGTCTTGCTCAATATTCTGGAAACATAGCTTTCCACGGAATGAAGGGGAAGCTCCAGTCTCTGAGCAATCTGTGGAAGTTCTTTTCGCTCAATCAGCTTAGCGAGGATGTCCTGCTCGGTTCTCGTAAGGCTCAAAAAAATGCTCTTGAAAGTGTGCAAAGGCTCCATAAGACTTTTCTGAATGTAGCTTCCGCCTTCAGCAACCTGTTTGACGGCATCAACCAGCTCCTCCTCAGAGCCTGTCTTGGATACAAAACCGCTGGCTCCGCTTGCAATTACAATGCTTACGATTCCAGGATTTGAGTACATTGAATAAACCAGAACGCCAATGCTGGGGAAATGACGCTTGACCTCGCGAAGGATATCAAGCCCCGAGTATTCTCCGAGAAAAAGATCCAGGATAAGGACTCTTGGAAGCTGGCCCTTCATGTCAAGCTCAGTCAGTTTCTCGAAGGCCTCAGGCTCATTCATGGCAAAACCGACACATTCAAGAGCAGTTTTTTCCTGAATAATCTCCCTAATGCCAAGGTTCGTAAGTGTATGATCTTCAATCACAAAAAAAGTATGCTTCATTTTCTATATAATATTCCTCATCTGCAACAGATACTATTTGCAAAGTTTTATGATGGAAAGCTGTGTGCCTTCCCCAATTTCTGATGAAATTTCAATCTTGGCACCGATTAGCTCAGCCCTCTGCTTCATTCCCACCAGGCCAAAATGACGGTTTCCGGAAGCATAGTATTTCTGGCTGTCAAATCCAATTCCGTCATCAGTGATAAAAATATAAAGCCCCTTTTCTTCCGTGTCTATCTCATTTCTTAAAAGGACAGTCACTTCTTTTGCCCTGGAATGCTTTCGAATATTATTCATGGCTTCCTGAACGATTCTGTAAATGTTGAAATTCTCTTCCTGGGAAAGAAAATTCGTATTCAGGCCATCGACGGCCACCATCCTGAATTCCGCATCGCTGTGCTCCTGAAAATTCTGGCACAAATTCATTATGTTTGCCGAAAGATTGACCTTGGTGACATCCGGTGGAGCCAAATTGTAGCTCATTGCCCTGACATCAGAGACAGACTTCTGCAAAATGAAGTGTATTTCCTTTTCGAGTTTGCTGTCAGCGATTTTTTCGGAAAGTCCGCAACAATATCGCAAATCCTGAGCAACCGTATCATGCAGTTCGCGGGCTATTCTGGCCCTTTCTTCTTCCTGACCTCGAATCACATAACGGAGATAGTCGCTTGAAGTTTTCAGGCTGGACTTGGATTTAAGGTATTTGATAAGAATGAAGATTCCGATAATCAGGCCGGTGAAAAAGACTATGTCGAAAATAATGAAATAAATCGTGTAATTGTGAATTATTGCGTTCAGCTCATTTATTTTTTCGATGGGGTCTTCCATGGACTCTTACTTCTCCTCACCAAAAGAAATTACAAGAAGACGGTAAACTCCGTAGCCCAAAAAAGTCGTAATCAGTCTGTCGAGCATGGAAATTGGTATTTGTCCAAGAATACAGGCCACCAGCAGGGAAAAATGCATGTTCGTAAAAGAATCGGTAAAGCTCTTGATTGGGGCAAGCCTGTCTGGAATATCAAGCAAACTGTAACGAAGGAAATCTATTAGTCCGCTGGAGAAAATAGAACAAATAGATGAAATTATGGCAATAAGGACGAGATAAGCAAGAGTAACAGGAAGGCTAATCCTGAATTCGTCTTTTTTTCGGGCAAAAAACCATGTGACAAAGGCAATCAAGGCACCACAGATTCCGAAGAGCACGGTGAAAGGGTCGAATGAATAGCCCCTGGCCACAGATGAAAGGGAACTGACGATATTGAAGGAAACTGCAACGACCAGCCCCGGAAGCAAGCCTGCATAAAAAGTGATGGCGACCGTGAAAATGGTATCCATGAAAAGGGGAACATGGAGCATGTCACAGAACAAATATGCTACGATATAATTCAATGATACTGCGACAAGACAAAAGATAAAAGTTCTAACTTTATCCCTCATTTAAATCTCCATTATCTCAATTATATCACATTCTTCGGGAGAAGTCTCCATTTTTTTTCTTGTGCAAAAAGCTTTCTTTTTATATATTATTCCCCATGGCAGTTACTCTCGTCGAGAGAATTGACCATTTACATCAATGTGGCGATTTTTTTCGGCACAAAGACATTACCCTTTCAAAATTTAGGCTTGACCTGAGCTTCTAAAAGCTCAATCTCACAGGCAGGTACTATGGCAAAACTTTCTCCGGCAGATTTCCCGAAGCGGAAGGCCGAAAAATCAATCATTTCTATGGTCACATGCTATGACTACACGATGGCATGTCTTATAAACGAATCTAACATTGACTGCGTTCTCGTTGGCGACAGCCTGGCAAATGTAATGCACGGCGAAGAAACCACGATTCCGGCTACTGTGGACTTGATGGCTCTTCACACAAGGGCCGTACACAGGGGCTTGCCAGACAAATTCCTTGTAAGCGACATGCCTTTTTTAAGCACAAGGCTGGGGCTCTCTCACGGAACCGAGGCTGCAGGAAAGCTCATTGCAGCCGGAGCCGATTCAGTCAAAATCGAAGGTGCGGACGGAAACCTTGAGCTTATCTCCCATCTGGTTGAGTCAGGCATTCCTGTCATGGGGCATCTGGGGCTCACGCCTCAGTTTTATCACGCCATGGGCGGCTACAAAGTTCAGGGCAGGACGGACGAGGCAAAAGAAAAGCTCATAAAAGATGCCGTTTCACTGGAAAAGGCCGGTTGTTTCGCCATTGTGGCGGAATGTATTCCCAGCGAGGTTGCGACAGCCATGAGCAAGGCTGTTTCAGTTCCGATTATCGGAATTGGCGGAGGCGCTGAAGTTGACGGCCAGGTTCTCGTGCTGCATGACATGCTGGGCTTTTCAAAATTTAAGCCGAAATTCGTGCGCCACTTTATAGAGGGAGCTGAGCTTGTCAAAAAAGCCCTGAACGAATACGACAAGGGATGTAAAAACCGAACATTCCCGAATACGGAAGAGCAGTTTGTAAAATAAAAAGAGACGCAGATGCAAGCAGATTATGTTTCTGGCAGAGGAAAGTCTTCCCCTCTGCTGAAGAACAATTTGTGAAATAAAAAAAATAGACGCAGATTAACGCGGATAGCATTTTATCTGTGTAATCTGTGGTTAAAAAAGGAGAATGACTTATGAAAATCATACGCACACCAGAAGAATTCAAGGAAGTGAGAAAATCTCTTCACGCAAAGAAAATCGGCTTCGTGCCGACAATGGGAGGTCTTCACAACGGACATCTTTCTTTGATTAAAAGAGCTATTTCTGAAAACGATGTCAGCGTTGTCAGCGTTTACCTGAACCCCACACAGTTCAACGACAAGA
>DGTW01000332.1 GCA_002393835.1 Treponema sp. UBA4326 | reverse complement strand
TTAATGTTGTCCATCAGTGCGGGGCAAAAGATGCCAATTCTATGCCAAAAAATCATCCGGGTTATTTCTTACATCCATTCATTTACAAGGAAATGAGTGATGTAATTTCGGCGGCTGACATAGTTTTAAGCCGGGCGGGTGCAAACTCAATCTGGGAGTGTTCTGTCCTTGGAAAGCCAATGGTACTCATTCCCTTGTGCGGCTCTGGAACTCGTGGCGACCAGGTTGACAATGCCCGTTTCTTTGAGGAGAGGGGGGCGGCAATCGTTCTTCTTGGAGAATATGCCGAAAGTGACTACTTAAAGGGTGCACTTGAGCGAATGTGCGATAAGGATTTTCGTTCTAAAGCCTCGCTTGCGTCACAAGCTCTTTCTCAGGGAAAGAGACCTGCCCGGAAAATTGCGGAACTTTTGTGGCAGTCAAGTTCTGTCGGACAAGCGACCTGTATTTCGCCACTTGAATCTGGAGAATCAAAATGACATTCACATTCATAGACATTGTTTTTTTCATTATAATCGCAGCCTTTGCTATAACTGCAATGATACACGGTCTCATTAAGGAGCTTTTCGGAAAGCTGGCCGTGATTGCCGGGGTCGTGGCAGGCTTTTATTTTTGCGGCTTTCTGGCTCCTTATATCGAAAAAATCATCAAGATTCCGGCCGTTGATATTGTCCTTGCCTTTATCCTTGTTTTTGTCACGGCATTCTTAATTGTAAAAATCCTTCAGATTATAGTCGGGGCGATTTTTTCAGGGGAAATAATGAAGAGCCTTGATCGGGTACTGGGGCTTATTTTTGGTGCCTTTGAGGGGCTAATGCTTGTATCATGTCTCATTATTCTTCTGAAAGCACAGATTTGGTTTGATTCGGATTCCATTCTATCTAACAGCAGTTTGGCCAGGCTTTTACTTCCTTATCTTTCCCAGCCAATTTCTTATATCAGGGGGATGCTTGCCTAATGTTCGATAACCTTTTGTACCAGAATGCTTCTTCTCTATTAAAAGATGACATATTGAACAATCGGCTTCCGGGCGCAATTTTGCTCAGCGGACCTGCCTCTTCAGGAAAACTTACTTGTGCCCTGGAAATCTCAAGGATTCTTTCATGTTCTGGCGAAAATCCCTATAATCAGCGCGGACACTGGCTTTGCGAATGTCCTTCATGCAAAAAAAACAAAGAGCTTTCCAACACTAACGTTCTTCTTGCCGGTCCTCGTGAGTGCTCTCTGGAAATTTTGGCCGCTAAAAAGGCTTTTTTGCAGGCTTCTTATGACAATTCTTCTTATCTTCCTGCCGTCCGTTATCTCTTTATCCGTTCTGTTCGAAAACTGACTATGCGATTTTCCCAGGTGCTTTGGGAAGGAGATGACAAGCTGTCAAAAATTGCCCCTCTTATGGCGGCCATAGACGAGGATATGGAAAAACTGAATCCTCAAAAAACTTTGCCTGACGCTGAAAAACTGGAAAAAATCTGCGATTCCTTGGTAAAGAACTGTGACAAGCTTGAGTCTTCCTTCATGTACGATTCTCTGCCGATAAATCAAATTCGACGGGCATCGGTCTGGGCTCACATGAAGTCAGTCTCAGGAAAAAAGATTTTCATCATCGAAAATGCCGAGAGGATGCTTGAGAGCGTTCGTAATGCCCTGCTGAAGATTCTGGAGGAGCCGCCTGAGGATATGGTCTTTATCTTGACGACTTCAAATCGGGGAGCTGTAATGCCTACTATCCTATCCCGTGTGAGAACTTATAACTTTGCCGAGCGAAATGCTCCTCAGCAGAAAGAGGTCGTTCATAGGGTTTTTCATGCAAGAAATGGCGAAGAAAATTTACTCATCAACGATTACCTGCAGCTTTTCCTGCCTGTAAAGCCAGCTGAAATCAAAAAAGCTGCTTCATCATACTTCAATCACCTTATGAGCGGTCAGATTCCGCTTTCGGATTCGGTGATTAAAGAGTGTTCAGGCTTTGAGCCAAGATTTTTGCTGAGGATATTCCTCGTGGGAATAATGGAAGAGGCCAGAAATGGAACTTTCTCTCCGGCCAGAAGCGAAATCTGTGCGAAAATCACTGAATTCTGCCGGGAATGTTACAATTCTGTTACCGTATACAATATTTCTCCTGCAGCCGCAATCGAAAAGCTTTCGAGGGATTTATCCAGCGTGAGAAGGAGCTTGTAAGAGGGAAGGGGAGAGATGAGCAGCTATTTCACAAACTTCTCAATCTTACATTCGTGCGTTTTTGTGTCCTCGTCGTAGTTGACTCCCACAAAAAGGAGCTCGCCCGAATAATTTGAGAGACAGTCGAAATAGTGCTTCTCCTTGATTTGAGTGAGAGCCGTGTTCGCGGACTTGTTGTGCTTTAATTCGACAATCAAGGCTGGTGAATCGCCTTTAAGTGGAATATACACAATGTCAGCAAAACCTTTCCCAGCGGTCATTTCCTTTACGATAGTGTAATTGTTAATCGCATAGATGAAAGCAAGGTAAATCGCACTTTGCAGTGATTCCTCGTTGTTGTAGCTTTTATTGCTCGTGACATGAATATGGCTTAAATCAAGGGCATCGGCTACGGCTTGCTCGTTGCCGGCGAGAGTTTCTTTGAGAAGATTTTTAGAGGCTTCGATAATTTTGTTCGTCTCGGTATAGTCGGAATCAGTCTTGATTGCAAGCTGCCATTCTTTATAAATCTCACGATTGGGAATATAGCACTGCTCATTTTCTTCATCATAAGCAAGGTAGCCTAAGTGAATCAGAAATGTAAAAACATCGTCCTTACTGTCGAATATCGTCATGCTGTTCTTATAGGAATCAACATTAACATCAATTTTGCCGCCACCAAGCATCGTTATTACATCGTCTTTGATTCCATCAAAATTCATCTGAATCTTCTCGGCGACCACCTCATAGGTTGAGGTATGGCTCCAGTAAGAACGAAATTTCCCTGAAACAACGGCATTGACCACAGCCTGAGGATTATAAATCTCAAAATCTTCGATTTTATAGCCATTATACCAGCTCTTACATTCATCAAAACTACAGTTGTACTCGTCGCAAAGAAGTTTTACATCTTCCGTTGTGAACCCTGTGAATTCGGCGAACTTTCCGGTGTAAAGCATATTGTATTCTTTGAAAGTATTGAGCTTAGACTGAATTTTATCCTTAATAATAGGAAGAATTCCCGTGATGTACGCAAGAGAAATCGCAGGCTTAAGCTCGGCGTTCTTAAAAAGCGAGTTGAGGAATGCAAGGTAGATGTCGAATTCTTCCTGGGGAACCTGCTCACGAACCATGACATCGTACTCGTCGATTATAATGATGAAAGTCTCGCCTTTTTCCTTGAAGACCTTCTGAATGAAATCAGCAACGGAATTGTTCTCTCCAAAATCAATATCCGAAAATTCCTCACGGAACTCGTCACAAATCAAGCGTGCGATATGTGCGATTACATTACCGTCTGTTTTTTCTTTCGGGGAAAGAGCTTTCCATACAGAGAGCCGGGCGTTCAAATCAAATTTTATGACATTGAACTTATTGAGATACTTTCCGTAGGAATCAGTCTTTGAGATTTTGTAGCGGGAAAAAAGCTCTCTTGAATCCGCACCTTTTGAATAGTAGGCGGCAAGCATGTCCTCGGCGATAGACTTTCCGAAACGGCGTGGTCGGCTGATACAGATGAACTTGAATGTCGGCTTATCAAGAAAACTGTTCGTAACATCTATGAGCATAGTCTTGTCAACATAGAGTTCTTGAGTTTGTTCGAGAAAATTAGCGTTGTTTGGATTCAAGTATGTTCCCATGAGGATATTATAGCACAGAAAAAGAGAAAGTTTACAGATTATCTTTTGGTATTAGACTTATTTTATGAGGAATAAAAAGAACCTTATCGGTTTTCTTGTCATTTCACCATTGACTCATATATAAAATACATATATATTTAAAACAACGGCAGACAACGAGTGTGTCTGCTAAGGTGCTGACATAGGGGGTTGTACCGGATTGCTTCGTCCTATCGAGCCTGCAGGAGGGGTTGTGCAATGAAACCTCGAGCCGGTGTAGGTCGCAAGACCGAAAGAAAATGCTCAATTTAAGCCCTGCCAGAAGTGCGGGGCTTTATTTTTGGAGAGATAGTGGATCAACTTTTACAATGTGCTAAGAATTATGAGTTGCTTCTAGATTATAAATATCATTTTGTTATTGGAAGAAAAGGTGTTCACCATGATTTTGAATTAACCTTTCAGAAAACCGATTTTCATCATCTTGCGGGCTTACACAAATTGACGGATAAACGAATTCTGCAACATAATGCACGAAATACTATTTTTGATTGGATTTTGAAAGGCAAAATAAATCTTGAATTTTTGAAGAGCAGTTATCATTATGAAAAAATGAATGATAGGTTATCAGCATTGGTTAATCTTGGTAAGCTGCTAGATTCAGATCACTTGATTTTTAAGTATAACGAGAATGTCCGTGTTTTCTCTGCGATAAAATCAGAGTATTTACTAGAAGGATGCATTAATGAAATGACTTTATTTCTATTTCTTGGATGCCGAAACGATAAAGATCTTTCAAATCAAATGTGCCGTTCCTTTTTCCCGAAAGATAAAATAGATTACTCTGTCGGACAGCCACTGTATACTCTATTAAAAAAAGAAAAATTTTGCATTTCCGATGGGAGTATTGTTTCTTCATATGAAAGGAAATAGTCTGAAGACATCAGCCACAAAGATTGTTCTAGCATTTTTTCTTCCCTATTTCCCCACGAGCGGAAAATTGCTCTGTTTCCGTAAATCCACCTGCGGGTACTGCTCATATCCCCACTTTGCGTAGCTGTAATCGGGAACTTTTTCCTCGGCATACGAACTAAGCTCCGAAAGAGAAACATAGCCATCCTTGTTCGTGTCAGCCTTGCCCGAAAGGCCTTCCAGAATCACATAGGTGAAGATTCCGTGCCCATTGTATCCTTCCATTGCTGATTGCGTGTCGCTAGAAGCTGCGATTGTCGCCTGTCCTGTCGCACGGCTCAATCTGTCAATCGCCGTTTTCTCTGCCATTCCCCTCGCACCGGTCGAAATAAACGCCCCGGAATTGCAAGTGTCGAGCATGACGAGCGTTTTCTGTGCCTTGATTTTTGAAAGCTGCTCAGTTATGAAATGTTTTGACACAGCCGTTTCTGGAACTGACTGGGCGTTTCGGAATCTGAAATCAACAGGGATAAAATAATAGTCTCCGTCGGTATGTGTCGTGCCATGCCCCGAAAGATAGAAGATAAACACATCGTCAGCGGAGACCTTGCCCGCAATCGAGTTGAACGCTGTTGCAATCCCAGAAGAAGTCACATCACCGTCAAAAACGGTCGTGACATTCACGCTCTGGTATAAATTGCCCTTAATACCTCTGAAAGAATCCGCTATTGATGTGGCATCGGGGACGGCATAGTTGAGCCACAAGGATTTGTCACGGTATTTGTTCACGCCTACGGCAAGAACATACAAGTTCGGCTTTGCGGTGTTTCCCTGCCAGCTGATTTTCGTGACTGCATGGCGACTTTCGATTTTTCCTGCTGAGTTTGTTGCATAGGCTTCAATCGTGTTCTCGCCGTTTTGCAGCGATAAAAGATGTGAAAATTGCGTTGTTTTCCCGCTTGATTTCTGCGATGTATTCGCATTCCCGCCAACGAGCTCCAGTTTTCGGGAGCCATCGGCAAGCTGAATTACCTTGTCGTTCAGTTTCAGGTACACAGAGCCTATACCGCCGCCCATGTCCTGCACGGAGAAGTTTACCGTAATGTCACGGTTCTTTGTAGTTGTTGGATTTTGGGTGAATTGTACTATCGGGGCTTCGCCTGTGGAAACGAGTTCTGCGAGTGATATTGTGCCCTCTTCTTTTGAAATATCCTCGCCACGAATTTTTGCTGCCACAAGGTCAGGGCGGAACAAAGTTTCGGCATATTGTCCGAGTTCGGAGACTTCCATGCCGTTCACAAGATGGACGAACTTGTTGATTCCTCCCTCGCTTCCGTTGAAGTAACCTTCTGGGATATAAGTGAGCCAGTCTCCGTTTGTATCGCCGATTGTTGCTGAAAGAAGTTCGCCAGTTTCGACTGAATAAACTCGAATAACACGATCCTCATCAAGAGAGGCAATTCTTTTATCATTATCAATGAAGACGGCCAGTCCATTATTGCAAGTTCGTAAATCAGTATTGGAATAATTCTTTATAACCAACTCTTTTTCTATGTCTAATATAGCAAGCGAATCATAAGTTGCACATAGCAAATATTTTCCGTCAGAGGAAAAATTTAAAGGCGCATTTAAAAAAGTTGTATTTTTTTCTTTTTTCAGTTTTTTTAATGAATTATATATTATTTTTACATTCCAAGATTTTGTATCATAGATTAAAATCTCTGCACTTATTTGGCTTTTTATAGCGAAAAACTCTTCATTAGGAGAAAATACTCCCCCTATTCCATTGATAAAACTACCAATATCGATATAAAATAATTTTCCAGATTTTATATCAAAGATTTCTGCAGTTGTATAAACAAGACTTTCAGAAGAAACAAGAAAGTTTTGTTTAGGACTCATAAAATTGAAAAAATAATCTTCTTTTGATTTATAAGAATGTATAACCTTTTTCCTTTTTACATCATAGACATAAACTTCTTTATTATTTCTAAAGGCAAGAATTGAATCATCAGAACCGCTAAATATAAATGGATAATCACCTATTGACTCCAAAAAAACTTCTTTTTTACAATTTAATATATCATAAAATATTATGGAATAATTATTTGAATTATCTGCTTGGACAATCCATTGTCCATTATTAAAAAATACAGTACTGCTTCCGTACATTGAAAAAGAATTATTAGCAGTAATAGGATATATAAAGTTTGGAATCATATTTTTATCGAATGAAAAAGAAGTTTCCACACCATTATTGTAAGCGTTACAATAAATAGAATTATTCAATGTATTGTATTCAAGGATACTATGTTCTAGCGGAGATGACACTATTTTAGATGCACCAGTTATTGTTTGTTTAAATCCTATAAAATCATTTTTTGTTATTGTTACTACATCAGTTTTTGCAACAGCTAAAAATTCATTTCTATTTTGAAATGCAAAAACTTTTACGCCATCAGCAATTTTTTTTATATTATTTGAAAGTATTTCTATAAGAAAAAAATTTCCTACAAAGTCAGAATAAAACAAAGTTTTTCCATCTGGAGAAAAATCTATATTCTCTACGATTTTATCGATTTTTACTCGATTAATAATTTTTCCACTTTTTACTTCAGCTACAACAATTTCTTCATTTTCTGATTTATTGTTATTGGAACTATGACTATAAAATGCAACATATTTAGCATCTCGACTGATAGAAATATTTTCATTCTTTTTATTTTCGATTTTGAAAGTTTTTATTTGATTCTTATTAATATCCCACAAAATAGCAATTCGAGAACCATTTTCACTTGCAGAACAAACAATATACTTAGAATTAAAACTAAAATGCATATAAAAAAAATTTGTAAACTTTTCATTTGATAATGTAGCAAATTTTTCTAATGTTTTAACATCATATAGATAAATATTCTTTGAATCAGAAAATGCAAATGTTTTTCCATTTGGTGCAAATGAAATAGAACAAGACTTTTTTTCAGTTTCTTCTAAATTCTCAATTAGTATATACTCTTGATTTTCTTTGATAGAATAAAACTTTAATTTATTATCTTCTGAAATATAAACACAAATGCTACCATCTGGTGAAAAATCTGCTGTATAAGAAAAGTTATACATTTTTTTTGTATTTAACATTTTAAGCAGTTTTCCTGATTTAGTTTCCCAAATAGCGGCTTGTTTTTCTGAAAGACTAAACAAATATTTATCATCACTACTAAATTTTAAACCGTATATAAAACTTGAATGCCCTTCTTGAAAAACAAGTTCAGAAACATTATCTGCAGGAGTTGTTTCAAGTGAAAGCTTGCGTGTCTGGGAATATGCCGCATCTGCGAGAAAAAGCGCACATAAAAACACAAAAATTTTTTTCATAAAATCACGCTCCTCAACTAGTTTTCTATATAATTTTCATGTTCTTTAAGAACCGGCATCAAAGAAACCATATCTAATATAATTTCTTTTGCGTTATAAGGAATTTCAACATTTCCAAAACTTGTTTTTCTTTTGCTGAAAACTTTTTGCTCAAAAATTTCTTTATAAACTTCCTCAAAGCATTCTTTTATCATTCCGGATGTTAAAGATATTTTTATATCACTTGTTTCTCCAAAGAATAATTTATGATAATCAGAAAATACTTTATCACAAATGATTGAGGTAAAAAGTTCGGAACTGTTTCCAGATACAAAATCGAAATATTTATCACAATCAACTAATAAAAGCACTTCTAATAGTGGAACAACAATTCTTATTGCAAACTCATAAAAGTTTTTCAATTTTTCATTTGACTTTATTTGTTCCGTTTTTTTCTCTGAAAAACAAGTTATCACATCCATGGCATTTACGAATCTGTTTATGTCACGAAGCTGAAGGTTGTATTTTTGGATTAGTTTTTTCTGTACTCTATAACTTATTTTTTCTTTTTTATTTCCTTTATCCTTTTGGACTTCTTTATCTTCTTTTTCCTTGTCGAGTGAGTCAAAATAAAGTTTTTCATTGACAGATGGCATGGTTAACCGCAAATCAAAAAATTTCTCACAGTAACGAACCGCACTAAAGTTTTCGCCATATACAACTTTTATTGTATTTTGCAATTCTAGAGTATTAACAGAAAAAACAAATATAATTCTTTCAATGTCAAAGTAATGTGTTATTCGTTCTAAAAGTTGTACTGTGTATAAAGGTCGGCATCTGTCTAATTCATCAACAAAAATGACTAAGCGGTCATTTTTGTTTGGTAAAAGAACATCCAAAAAATCATTCAACTTCTTGTGCCAGTCTTTATAATGATAGTTATAGGTACCATCGTTTTTTAAAGTCTCAACAATCCTTTTTGCTGCTTCCGTAGCAGAAAGAGATATGCCCCCAATTTTTAAACTAAAAGCGAAACAGTTAAGCAAAACTTCTAATGAATCTGCAATCTTATCTTTTATGCAAGGCTTATTATTCTTTTCAAAAACCTCATATAAAATAAAACTTATAAATGACAAAAGAGCATCTTCGTCACTGTCATATTTCCATGCATCAAAATACAAAGGAATAAGATTTATACTTTCGTTAATGACACTTTTGATTTTAAGCTTTGAAAACTTTTCGATTACTTCTTTCTCTTCTTGCGACAAGCAATCAGTTTTCTTTTTATTGCATAATTCTATTAAGAACTTAGTTTTTTTAACAAAAAAAGTTTTACCGCTTCCCCATTGTCCATCCAATGCAATTGTATATGCCCCTTCGATAGAATTAAGCAAACTTATAAGGTTGAGAATATAATCATTACGCTTCAGATTGTCATTTTTCAAGCTCTCTAAAATATTTTGTTCATCTGCTCTTTTGTCGTATTTTTTCATCCGCATTCTCCATATATCTAGTTTGGAGTTTCCCATCACTTCACCACCCGATAATTAACCACCGCCTCAGCTGTCTGTGCGTTTTCGTTTGCCAGCTTAAATCCTCTCGTTCCCATCATTTTCTTTTGGTTCGGTAAATCAGCTTCAACAGTCGCAGCGTACACCTTCACGCTCTCGTTACCGAAGATGCCGTCCTCGACACGGAGAACAGCCCCAGGAATGTCTGGAAAAATTCTGCTCTCGCCCGCACGGATAAAATTGCTCTGGAGAGGGAGCCATGTCTCTTCTTTATGGGCATCAATGCACAGAATCGCAAGGTATGAGCTTTTATCCACGCTCACTTTGAACCGGATAACATCTTTCGGGTGCAAGACGCTCACTTCCTCGCCATTCTCATTTATCATCGCCACGGTCACGCCTAGAGGATTATTTGCAGTCTCTTTCTTTACAGATGATTTCGTCGCAATTTTCGGTTTAGGTGACTTCTGAGATTTCTCGATCTGGAATTTCAAGTCCTCGTCTTTCTTGGAGATTTTTCCTTTCCATGAAGAAAGCACTTTCTTTGTCTCAACCTGTGTAGCCTTAACAAAAAGATTCCAGTATTTTGCAGTCTCCGTAAAATCCCCGATAATCACGCAGTCCACGCCAAGCTCCCGTCCGATTTCCTGAATCGTCTCGTCGCTTACGGCTCCCGACTGCTGATAGTCAAGCTCCTCGGAAATCAGAGAGCGTGTGAACTCGTCATGGGCGATTACATTTCCTGCACCGAACCGCCTTGTAAAAATATGTGCAAGCTCATCAACGATGTAGTCGGAGACCGCCCAGAATTCAGTGTGAACATCAAGAATCGCAATTGACTTGACCTGTCCCTCGATGTCAGCACAAACCTCGGTCGCCGCCTTGTTAAGCTGCTCCTCAAAAGGAATGTCCTTCGCAAAAAACGAAAAAGATGCAAAAAGGGCAAAAACTGCCACCATGATTGATTTCTTCATAAAGTGCTCCTATTCAGCCAGGAAGTTTTCTTCCAAGTCCTGCTTGATTTTTGTGACGGCTCTCGTGTACGCCAGATCCATAGTCTTGCTTCCTGTGCGTGGGAGAGCTTTTGAGTATGAGTAAACGCCCGTTCCTGCGTTGTTCACTATCAGCACATCTACAGAGGGACGAACGAATTCCCCCTTCTCATAACTTTCTTCTATACAAGATATGTCGAGAATGATTTTGTAATTTGAATCTTTGACGGAATATGCGTATCCGTATCTCTCAAGAATCGAGGCGACCGTGCTGAAAATCGGGTCGAATCTTTTGTCTTTCTGGTTCAGATGAATCGAGAATGTCACATTTTTTTTGAGAGCGTTGTGCTCGGCAGGGATTAGAGAGATTGTCTTTAGTGCTCCCTGCCATTTTTCCGTGTCGGAAGGAACTATTATGGTCTCGTTATGAATGTATTTCTCGCAAAGGTTTGAGACGACTTTCGCCTTGTGCAGTGCTGTCACGGCAAGGAAAGGCTCTTTCTCTGATTTTGCGTAATCCCGGTAGGCGTTCACGGCTTCCATGAGGGCTGTGATTCTTGCCGTGTAGATTTGCGCCGCCTCTTTCTTGTTGATGTAGGCAAGCACCGTGAATTTGTCGGATTTTTTGTCGTACCAGGAGTCGGTGAACTTCACGCAGAAGAATTCAGCGTTCGAGGTAATCTGAGTGAGCTGCTGGAAAGACTGACTGCTCGCAAAAAACGACTTGTCCCCGGCAATGATTTCGCCCGACTGCTTTACCGCAAGGGTCAGCACATCGGTCTTAGTGTCAAAATACAACGAGATTTGAGAGATTGCGGCATTCTGAGCCGCTTTTTCTGAATTCCCGCTGCCTGTCGCTCGGATATATTCCTTTGTCGGAAATTCTTTCTCCGGCTTCTTTAACCATGATGGAACATCGTCTGCAAAGCAAAAGGCAGAAGCCAATGCGATAATCAATACAAATAATCTTTTCATGGGCTCCCACCTTTTCTGAGACTATTCCATGTCCGGAGTCTGAATCTTAGACTGGTCAATCAGGGAATTCTTGATGTTCTCCTGAATCTCGCCTGAGACATCGATATCCTTGATATTCTTGAATCCGTTGTTGAGCTGCTTGACGAAAAGCTCCTCGTCCATCGCATAAACGACCATGTAGCTGTACTGGGTGATGTAGTC
>DGTW01000108.1 GCA_002393835.1 Treponema sp. UBA4326 | reverse complement strand
GGCGACGCTCATGTTCCTGCCCAGTATCTTGTAAATCCGCCAAGCATTGACCGCACAATGGGCGAGTACCTCACAAAAACAGGCGTAAAGCTCCTCGCAATTTCTGAGACTCAGAAATACGGCCATGTAACATACTTCTTCAACGGTAACAAACAGGGCAAATTCGACGAAAAACTTGAGGACTACATTGAAGTTCCTTCAGACGTAGTTCCATTCGAGCAGCGCCCATGGATGAAGTGCGCAGAAATCACAGACAAAGTAATCGAAGCAATCAAATCTGGAAAATACGACCATATCCGCCTCAACTACCCGAACGGCGACATGGTTGGTCACACAGGCGTTTTCAACGCAGTTGTCTGCTCTATGGAAGGAATGGACCTCCAGCTCGGCCGCCTCAAGACCGCAATCGACGAGGCTGGCGGTATCCTCTGTCTCACAGCTGACCACGGAAACTCAGACGACATGTACGAGCACGCAAAAGACGGCTCTGTCAAAATGGATAAGAGCGGTGAGCCAAAAGCAAAGACAAGCCACAGCTTGAACCCGGTCCCAGGCATCATCTACGACCCTGAGTACAAGGGCGAGTACGACAACACCAAACTCAATGAAGGACTCGGAATTTCAAGCTGGCCTGCAACTCTTATGACCCTCATGGGATTTGTTCCTCCAAGTGACTACGACAAGTCAATGGTCAACTTGAAGTAGCGATAACATTAAAATAAAGCAGGACAAAAGCCACTTCTTTTTTCCTGCGACCTTTTATCTTCCAAAGGCTCCGGAGCAATCCGGGGCTTTTTTATACCCTTTTCAAAGATTTAAAAATATATTAAGATTTACCAAAGGTATTTTTAAGGAGACATACATGAAGAAATCTGTAATTATGGTATCACTTCTGGCTTTCCTGGCTCTTTTCGCCTTCTCTTTTGCGGGATGTGCTGACGGAGCGGATGGCCTTAATGGTAAAGACGGCGCAGACGGAAAAGACGGCGCAAATGGTGCGGGCTTTATCTGGCAGGGGGAACTGGAATCTGCCCCTTCAAATCCTGAGTACATGTGGGCCTACTACAACAAAACAGACGGTTGCTCTTATGTCTGGAACGGAAGCGGTTGGGATTTGCTCAACGGCAGCAGTTACGCTAGTTACGATATTGAAATGCTTGACCTTACTAAAAAAGATCTTCATTTCTGTGAAGTGTCTGGTGAAACAGTAGTAACCAGCACTAAAACGGAATCCTTTTATTTTAGAGATGACATTCTTTACAATTTTATCGACGATGACTTCCTTAAGGGCTTAAAAGATGTATATGAATGTGATTTCACGATGACAGAAGTGAATAAAGACACAACAAGGGTTGTGATTACCAATACAACAAGGAATGCTACGGCCACTTTTGACCTTGCCCGCCGTTCACTTTCCTTCAGCAATTACGACGCATTTTTCCAGAGTTCTGATGTGTACAGTGATATGACCGGTACTTTTCCTTATCTCAAACGAACTTCTGCCTCAAATATTGCCGGGCAGGAAATTGAGTTGAGCTGGGCCAGCCAGAATATTCATGTTGGTCTCTACCAGGATGGAGATACATATAAGCTCTCTCTCCCAAATCAGTTTTCTGAAGATATTCTGGGATGTGCCTATCAGTATCTTTATAACGGCACATATCTCTATAAAATCTCATATCTTAGCCAGAGTATACTGCTTAAGGACTATTATGAACAGTGTTCAACTCCAGGAGAAAGAAGTCAGACTCTTGCGGACTTCACTTACAACGAGCTTTGCCTGAATCTTGACTTTAACTACGGCCTTAAGGCAATCCATGGTATCGAGTCATTCCCGGATTTTGACACATATTTTATCGCCCAGGGAATCAAAGACAAACTTAAATCAACTGACCCAAAAATCTTCACAGAAAACCTCATCGATGTAGTTGATTTTTACTTTGATGACTTACATTCAGGCTTTAACAGAAATTCATGCTGGGCTGGCAAAGACGAGATTAAAGGCACCAAAACTTCCAAGACTTATGAAAAATATAAGGAGAGCTTAAAACGATATGGAAATGCCAGGGCCGCTTCGATTTCTGGAGCAGGCTACGATGAAACGACTGGTATAAGTACAAATATTCCTGCCTACACACTTTCTTCTGATGGAAAAACGGCAATAGTTCGTTTTGATGCTTTTACATCAGCTGATTTTAAGGATGTAGAAACGCTTACGACTGCCCGAGATTTTCTGCTGGATAATAATCATGCAAAACTGAATATTTGCGTAGATGCAGATACGGAACAGACAATTGTAGGGATTTACGACACAATTTCTATCATTGCCGCAGTGAATAAATTGATTCAGGATTATGATGCGGCCAACCCCACAGCCAAAATCGAAAATGTCGTGCTTGACCTTTCCAAAAACGGTGGCGGTCGCTTTACGGCTGCTGCCTATGTCATTGCATGGATGCTTGGCGAATGTACCATTGATTTTACAAATCCTATTACCGGGGCAAAATTCTCTGCGACATATTCAATCGACGCAGATTTGGACGGAAGCTGCGGAGGAGAGAAAGACAGTGTAAAAGACAAGAACCTTTTCTGTCTTGTTTCTCCATGCAGTTTCTCTTGCGGAAACCTTACCCCTGCCGTGCTCAAGGAATCAGACAGAGTTACGATTCTTGGTGTGACTTCCGGGGGCGGGGCAAGCTCAGTTCATAATGCTTCCTGTGCAGACGGAGGACAGTTCCAGATTTCAAGCAAGTATGTTATGAGCACAAGCAAAAACGGCTCAAACTACGACATGGATCAGGGGGTTTCGCCACACTACTACATCAACAAGCCGGAAAATTTCTATACTACGGAAACTCTTGCAGCTCTGGTAAATTCAATCAATTCCGGTAAGGCTGCTCTTTCCTCAAACTAAAAAAATTGGGAAAACTAGAAATTCGGCAGAAAAAGGGTTGCTGCTCTTGAAAAGACAATCTTTTTTCTGCTATAATTACTCTACACTTTTTTTAAGGAGAATACCATGAGACTTGCAAGAAGATTCCGACCGCTCACAAGCAACAAAACAACTCGTGCTAACAGCAAAAAACAGTCAAAACGACTTGCTGCTAACTACGCTCTTCTCACAGCATTGGCTGCAACTGATTCTAAATCAAAGAAATAATTTTGAATCGAAACGCCGCTTCATTTCCGAAGCGGTTTTTTTATATCTTAATAAAGGAGACATGATAAAATTACATCCGTGTAATTTTATCACGGCTCACTTTTTGCCGTTGGCAAAAAGTGACAGATATCTTGCTTTCATGCAAGGCCGCTAATGCGGTGTTTTTTAAGGAGTACAAAATGGCTGTTATTAAAGAAGGACTTTCGGTCGCCACAAAAGAACTTGGCGCATTCAAAAAATTCATTTCCCGGGGCAATGTGGTTGACATGGCAGTCGGCGTCATCATAGGCGGTGCCTTCGGCAAAATCGTCACAAGCCTGGTGAATGACATCGTTATGCCTCTTATTGGTCTTGCCCTTGGTAAGCTCAACTTTGCGGAACTGAGTGTAAAAATCGGCGAGTCAGAAATCAAGTACGGCTCATTCATTCAGACGGTTGTTGATTTCATCATCGTTGCTTTCTGTATCTTCATTGTAATCCAGATTTTTGAGAAATTCAAAAAGAAGGAAGAGGCAAAACCTGAAGAGACTCCGGCAATCGTCAAATCAGACGAAGCAATTTTGCTGGAAGAAATCCGGGATTTGCTTAAAAATAAATAATCACAAGAAGCTGCGGAATCACTACCACCGCAAAGAAAACAAGGCTTATCCAGGTAAAGGTCTTTATAAAAGCCAGGGCCTTTCCCGGATATTCCCGTACATAAAGCCTTAAGTTTATGACAGAGGCGAGGCTTCCGATAATGGAGCAGAGTCCTGCGCTGTCGAGACCGTACAAAAGTGCCCTCAAATTTGTTGAGAAAGGATAGAGCACGATGCTGGCCGGCACGTTTGAAATCAGCTGACTCAAAAGAATGCTCCACAAATATTCGTGCCCTGCAACGCTTTTCATTAAAAAGCCCGAAATAGCCGGATGCCTGCAAATCGAAGAAGAGAATGTGAAGAAACAGAGGAAGGTCAAAAGAAGGACATAATCGGTCTTCAAAAGAATCTTTCTATCGCCAATCAAAAGCGTAATGAAAACAAGGGCAAGCACAAGGGGATAAAAGCGGGTGCGACTGACAATCGAAGCCACCACAATCAAAAAAAGAACCTGATACATAAGTCTGCGTCTTGGATTCCCTTCAGGACTTCCCGTATCAGATGCAGCTTCCCCAGAAGAATCATAATCTGTGTTAATCTGTGCCAATCTGTGGATTTTTTTTCTTTCTGTGACATCTGTGGTTCCCTTTCCATCAGCATCAATCTGTGCAAATCCGTGCAAATCTGTGGATTCCTTTCCATTATTCCTAATCTGTGACATCTGTGACATCTGTGGTTTCTTTCCATCAGCATCAATCTGTGCAAATCCGTGCAAATCTGTGGATTCTTTCTTCCTGAAATACAAAAGAGAAATGAAGGCAAAGAGAAGAATCGCACTGAAAATCCAGAGGGGCAGCATCATCAGAATAAAATCCGGGGTTGAAATTCCGCTTTTTGCATACAAAAAAAGGTTCTGGGGGCTTCCGAATGGCATTAAAAGGGAGCCTCGGATTGCAGCTATGTTCTCGAAAGTGAGCACAGGCAGAATGACTTTTTCTTTTCCAGCTGAGCGGAACAAAATAATTGTCAGCGGAACGAAGATAATCAGGGAAACATCATTTGTAACGAACATCGATGTGAAGAAAACACCGAAGACCAGAAAGACCGTGAGCAATTTTATTGAAGAAATTTGACCTGCCTTGCGCAAAATTGGCTCAAAGATATTCTCACTCTTAAAACCTTCGAGGACTGAAAGCAGCATGAAAAGGGTGGCCAGAGTCCGCCAGTTGATGTCGTGAAGAAGTTCTTTAGATGGGGGCGTAATGAAAAGTGAAATAAGGGCCGCCAAAATCGAAACCGAGAGCATTATGTCTTTTTTGAAAAGATTTTTTAACCAAATGAGAGCTTTTTTCATAGTGAAAGTGTAGCAGAAAAACGGAAAGTGGAAAACTGAAAACGGAAAGTTGAAAGTTGAAAGTTGAAAATTGAAAACTGAAAGATGAAAGTTGAAAATTACAGCGTCGTCGCAAATGCCTGGACCAATCTGTGACATCTGTGTAATCTGTGGTTTTTTCTCAAAATCTGTGTCCATCTGTGCAAATCTGTGGATTCCCTTCTGTGGATTTTCTTGGAAAATTCTTATTGTGGGGAAGATGTCCATTTGTGTAAAATGACTGTATGACTTCATAGTTTGTTTTTCCCTTTAATGTGGTAGTTTTTGGGTTTAAAACATTCTATGAAGTTTTTTTATTTATTTTAAGTGTTGCACTTGCAATTACAATTTACCAGCGTCTTCCTATGGTTCGTAACGCAAAACTTCATATGTTCAACAATTACTATCATGCTTCAAGCCCGACTTACACCCAGCAGTATGCGGTTGGAGTTCGAAAAAATGCCCTGATTATCGCAGAGAATAATATCTTCACAAGCGGAATCAAATACAGCTTCAAGGACTCTTACGGAACCCTTTATTCAAGCGGAAATTCCGACTCTTCTTCAAGCGGCTGTAATTCAACCACGACTTCAAGCAAGCCTTTTACGGTTAGCTATTCTTACTCGCTGGATTCCACATCCACTGCTACAAGCAATGTCACTTCTTACGCAGGCTCTGGATACACGATGTAGGAAGTTAGGAGTTAGGAAGTAGGGCGCTTCCCTGGCTCACTTTGTTCGCCAGGGGCGGGCTACTACGCGAGCACTTTCGTTCTTGTGCTCGTTTGGTTCCGCTGTCCGCTTCATTGCGCCGTTCGCTACGCTCACTATGCAACGCTTCGCGCCCTCCGTATCCCTAGCGCATTCACCTTAAAACTGAAAAGGCACTCTGCTTCGTTTGAGGCGGGGTGCTTTTTTTTTGCCTGACCTTCTGAAAAATTGAATTTATAAATGTCAAAATAATGCAAAAAGTATTGACTTTTGGATATTTAAGCAATAGATTAAATTAGAGATTTTTGAGATTTTGCTAAGAAAGTGCTTGGTAATAATAAAAAATCTCTTATCTAATAAAGTTTTGAGGTATCAAAATGAAAAAAGTCTTTTTAAGGAAGGGCGCTGTCGCCTTGTGTGCCGCAGCTGCATTGTTTTTCGCTTCGTGTTCTGACATTGCCGAAAATGAAGCTGAAATCTTGTCTCCCGCTCAAAGCCAGTCACTGGAATCTTCTGACAGGGCGGCAATTTCAGGCATTTCTTCTTTCTATGCCGACAATCTTTCTCACGGTACATTCACTTCAAATGTCACCAGCGGGAACTACACGGTTTACGCCACAAGCTCAAAAACAGTAAGCACGCCTTATTCGTCTGCAACCCTTCAGGAAAAGACTTTCAAGCAGGCTCTTGCTCTTGGTGGTGCGGGTGTGGCAGGAAGCTATCGCTGTATCAGCTTCGAGACTGCCGGTTCGGCAACTGTCACGGTTTTTGCCACAGGTGCTTCTGGCCGCTATCTGGCTCTTGTCAACTCAAAGGGCGAGGTCGTCTCAAAACAGGAGACTTCTTCTTCAATCGCCGCATACACATATTCAGCTCCTTCAGCCGGAACTTACTATCTTGAATCCCTTGGTTCTGGAATCAATATCTTCTATATTAAAACAGATTCATCAGGCTCTTCATCATCGTCTTCTTCATCTTCTGGAAGCTCTTCTTCAAGCTCAGGCTCGTCTTCATCAAGTTCTTCTGTAAGCAAAATTACCCTTTACAAAGGCTCAAGCGAAAGCGGAACTTACTCTTCAATCAAGAGTGCCCTTGCTGCTGTTGGCTCATCTGGAAGCTACACAATCGTAATTCCAAAGGGAACTTACAACGAGAACTACATCTACTACAACGGCTCGGCTTCAATCACAATCCGGGGCGCAACTTCTTCTTACGGCGACACAGTAATCAAAGGTCACGGAACTAACATGGCAACAGAAAAAGGCCGTGAGCTCCTTGAACTGAGCGGTTCATGCAATGTCGTCCTCAAAAACCTCACATTGCAGAGCGATTACAGCCGGGCAACATACGGAAAAACTGATGTACAGTCAGAAGTCCTTGGCTTCGATTCAACTGGAACTCTCGCCGCCTACAACTGTGCTTTCAAAGGCCATCAGGACACAATGCGCACAACAGGTAAAACCTGGTTCTACAAGTGCGTGGTCGAAGGTGATGTAGACTTCATCTGGATGGAATCAAGCGGAATCGTCGCCCTCTATGAGGAATGTACGATTTCTTCTGTATACGATTCTTCTGCTTCTTCTCACGAGGCCTATGTAATGGCTCCCCGTGCCACAAAATCTTCAACCATGGGAAAAGGCGTAGTTCTCTTGAACTGTACCCTCAACAGCGCAAGCGGAAACTCAACCTATCTTTTCCGAAATCCCTGGGGTTCAAATTCAAACTACTATAATCAGGGTGCCGTAGTAAACTGCTCGTTCGGCGGAAGCGGCTGGGTAAGCTCGGCTGCAAAAAATGCCGCAATGGGAACAGGTGACCAGCAGTACATCGGCTGGAAGATGGATTCAAATGTCGCTTCAAAATTCGGCTCGCGCCTCAGCTCAATCGGAACCCTTTCAAGTTCCGTAAAATCTGCCGAGTATTCAAACCGAAATGTAATCCTGAACAGAAAAGTAAACACCAGCGGCAAATTCTCCGCTGATTCAAGCAGCTGGGATGTAGATTCCCTTGGAAACAACAACGGCTTCTTCGGCTCTTCAAGCTCTTCAGGTTCATCAAGCTCAGGCTCGTCTTCTTCTGGCTCTTCATCTTCTGGAAGCTCTTCGTCAGGCTCATCTTCTTCCGGCAGTTCTCTTTCAATCAACGACAAGCCGGTGGGATTTGCGAGCGTCTCAAAACCTTCAAGTACAGTCACAGTTTCTTCACGCTCAGACTTCATCAACTACGCGAAGAAGGGCGGCTACATCATCTATGTAAACGGCATGATTGACCTTTCTGACGGCTACCTTCCTTCAAGCGCAGGCGGCTCAACAAGCAAGCTGGATTCTCTGGTAAAATCGAACACTTCAAGCAAATATTCTTCTTATTCTTCATTCGTCACAGCTTATGCCAAGGGCTGCTCTACATCAACTGATGACAAATCTTCTTCTTCACCTGCAAGCTCTCTTGGAAAACTCCTCTGGGCCTGTAACTCAGCCTACGGAAACATCATCAAGGTTAACATCGGTTCAAACACCTGGATTGTGGGAAAAAATTCTTCTTCAGGCTTGAAGGGCGGCTCCCTCAACATCTCAAGCGTCTCGAATGTCGTTCTCCGAAACCTCACAATCCAGGACGCTTACGATCCATTCCCACATCACGAGGCAAATGACGGATACAACGCTCAGTGGGACTGTGTAGTAATTCAGGGCTCTTCAAGCAATGTCTGGATTGACCACTGTACTTTCAGGGACACCATGGGCTACACCACGGTAAAAACTGGCGGCTCAACCAGCGAAAAATGGCAGACTTATGACGGTCTCTGCGACATTAAAGGCTCTGTAAAGAACATCACGATTTCATGGAACCGTTTCCAGGACCACGACAAGACCATGCTGATTGGTTCAAGCGATTCAGACGGCTCTAACTCAACGAGAACCGTCACCCTGCACCACAACTACTTCTATAACTGCGGCCAGCGTCTTCCAATGGTAAGGAACACAAGGCTCCACATGTTCAACAACTACTACGATGCCTCAAATCCACGCTATGCCCAGCAGTATGCAGTCGGAGTTCGTGCAAATGCCCTGATTATCGCCGAGAACAATACTTTCGGAAGCGGAATCAAGTACAGCTTCAAGGATACTTACGGAACGCTTTACGCAAGCGGAAACTCTGACTCTTCTTCCGGCGGAAACAAGTCAAGCACTACTTCGTCTAAGCCATTCAGCGTAAGCTATTCTTACTCACTTGACTCTGCCTCTGCTTCAAAGAGCAGCGTTTCAAGCAACGCAGGAGCCAAGTACAGCATGTAGTAAGTTGAAAGTGGAAATCTGAAAACTGAAAGTCATGCACTTTCTTTACTAGAAGCGTCATCGGAAGCTAGGCAATTCAATGCGGGCCTTCCGTTGGCGCTTTTTCTTTTTTCCCGATACAATAAAAACTTGGTGTTTCAACATGCCCTGGCGTCTCCCCAACTTTCACTTTTCATCTTTCATCTTT
>DGTW01000370.1 GCA_002393835.1 Treponema sp. UBA4326 | reverse complement strand
TTTAAAAACTACTGTTCATGTGGATATGCTTGCCATGTTCCTTTCAATCGTAAAAGTCGTAATCATTCCGATTGGACTGGGCTTCCTCATCAATAAATTCTTTGGAAAATTCATTCAAAACCTCGTTGAAATCCTGCCACTCGTCTCTGTAACTGCAATCTGCCTGATTCTTATGACCATCATTGCCAATAACTCAGCAAAAATTCTTTCAACCGGTGCTATCGTTTTTGTGGTTGTAATTTTGCACAATATTCTTGGCTTTGGCTGCGGTTTTGGACTCGGAAAGATTTTACGCCTCACCCCGCCAAAAATAAAGGCCCTCTCAATCGAAATCGGAATGCAGAATTCAGGCCTGGCGACAAGCCTTGCGGCAACGGCCTTTCCCAGCCTTGCCATGGCAACTGTTCCCGGGGCAATTTTTTCTGTCTGGCACAATATTTCCGGAGCAATTCTGGCCAGTGCATACCAGCGATGGGGTGTGGAAGAAGAAGCTGGAGAAGAGCCGGAAAAACAAGCAGAGTAGATTACTTATCCAGCGAAAGCAGCAAGTCCATTTTCCATACGCCGTCGTTTATCCTGAGTGTCACAAGATTTCCTGTTCGGTCGGCGGACAGGGCGTTTTTTTGAGCCAGCTGGTAGAGATATGAATACTGATTTTCGTAATCCTGGCTTACGGCTGGGGTCACTGTGTATTTTGTGATTCCGTTTTCGTTACCTTTGGCATGGAAGTAAAAATAAAAAGTCTCGCTCCGGACTTTGCCTTCTGACATGTACTTCCGGTCGCCGGTAAGAAGGAAGGTTCCGTCGGCCTCTATTTCTGAAAAATAAATCTTCCGGCATGTCTCAAGCAAATCGTAGCCGTTCACATTGAAACGGAGAATTTTCGGCTCCTTTTTGATGATGGTGGAAAAAGAATCCTTTGCAAAACTCTTGTCGCTGAGAGAAATATTTTCGTTTTTTGGGGCATTTCCCGAAATGTCTGGTGAAGAGGCCTGTCCAGCAGCGTTGTTTTCACGGTTGATTTTGTTCTTAAGCTCGGTAAGCTCAGAAAGAATCTGCTTTAGGGTAGCTGAGTCCACAGTATTGGCCGTGACAGTGTTTTGTGAGGCAAGAAGCTGATTCTGAAGGCCTGAATTTCCCCTGCCAAGAAGCCCCGAAAGCTGACTGAAGGCCCCAAGATTGCTGAGAGAAGAAATATCATCCGCAGAAAGGGTATTGAGAGCGGAAGAAGCATTTTTTGCGATGGCAGACGCCTTTTCTGCCTGAAGCTGAGCCTTCTGCTGCTTAGTCTGGGCTGTGGCCGAAGAAGCTCCACTTTGAGATGACTGATTGCCTGAATTGTTTGTGCCAGCCTGAGAAGCTTGATTCTGCCGGCTTCTGTTGGGATTCCAGCCTGAATAAAAATCACTGCGGCCGGGAGTGTAAAAGGAGTCGCCTACGCTTGGCATGGAGACAGATGGCATGGTCGGCATGGAAATAGAGCTTGAATTTTCTTGGCTTGTAACTTGCGCTGAAAGCGTAAATACAGACAATAAAAGCGCGCCCGCTATGGAGCACCGCCGAAGGCGTTCCGAAGCGTGAGCGACTAGCGAAGCGAAGGAATGAGGGTTACCGAAGTGCGGAACAGCGGTTGCTGGTAATTGTGCGCCCAAATTACAGTTGTTCCAGACTTTCTTCGACATATTGCAATCTCTGCTGCAGGGCTTCAATCGTCTTTGTGAGGCGATTTTTTTCTTTTTCGAGCTTTTCGCGGGGGTCGCCGCTCCTGGCCTTTTTCATAAGCTCGGTTACGGTGTCAGGCGACTTTCCGCTCAAAATTGACTGGGTTGCAGCGGCCCGGTCCTCAGGTTTTTTGAGCATGGCCACCTTTTTCATGTTGTCAAAGCCCAGAGCCGGGTCAACTTCCACCGCGCCCAGCTTCGTGATGTCTTTTGCGGTATTTCGCGGCAGGCAGAGAACTCGGTCAAGGTAATCTTCGTAGCGGATATTGGCCTTTTCGCAGAGTTTGTGTGCCTCGGCGAGCAATTTTCCGAATTCCTGCATGAGCTTACCGTTTACTTCCATATACTCCTTGCGGATTTTTTCGGTGAGTTCTTTTAGTTCCGGGGACTCTTCAATGTCGATTTTGTAGATGCCAAGCTCCTCGGCCTTCTGCAAGAGCGTGTGGAATTTTGCCCAGAATGCCTGATTGTGGACTCGTGAGCCTTTCATTGGGAGTTTTCCGCCGGTTTCAGCCAAAAATTCCTCGGTCAAAAGATGATGGGTATATTCGTGAATCGCTGTGTAAATGAGCTGCATGTCGCTCTTGAAATTTTTGTTGTGAAGAAGGATTTCGTGAGTCTCAGGTTTGTAAAGACCGTTGACCCGGGTGCTTTCCTTACCTGTCATCGTGACAGTGAATTCCAAATCAGTATTTTCAATCTGCAAAAGCTTCTGCTTGATTTCTTTGTTGTCCATGGCTGGATTATATCAAATTTTCTGATTTTTGGGCTATTATAGTGCAAGAATCTGACAAAAAATTGATTTTTTAAATGGAAGATGTCCCGCTCCTGGCTTAAACTGTAAAATGCCTGCAAAATGGAAAGGAGCAAATCAATGAAATTCGGACACTTTGACGACGAAAAACGGGAATATGTTATCGAAAGGCCCCGCACGCCCTACCCCTGGATTAACTATCTGGGAACTCAGGGATTTTTCTCGCTGATTTCAAACACTGCCGGCGGATATTCCTTCTATAAAGATGCCCGCCTCCGCCGAATTACCCGCTACCGCTACAACAATGTGCCGATTGACATGGGCGGACGATATTTTTACATCAATGACGGCGGCACAATCTGGAATCCGGGCTGGTCTCCTGTCAAAACCCAGCTTGATTTTTATCAGTGCCGTCACGGAATGGGCTACACAATCATCACAGGCAAAAAAAACGGCCTCAAAGCTGAAGTCACATTTTTCGTTCCCCAGGATTATGACGGTGAAGTTCAGCAGCTTGTCCTCACAAACGAAAGCTCTAGTGACAAAACTTTTAAATTCTGGTCATTCGCTGAATGGTGCCTTTGGGATGCCCAGGATGACTGCACGAATTTCCAGCGCAACTTTTCCACCGGTCGGGTAGAAGTCAAAGACTCAGTTATCTACCACAAGACTGAATACCGCGACCGTCGTAATCACTACGCTTTCTATTCAGTGAACGACAAAATCGACGGCTACGACACTGACCGGGACAGCTTCATAGGCCTTTACAACGGCTTTGGAGACCCCCAGGCCGTTCTCGAAGGAAAGTGCGGAAACTCCCTTGCTGACGGCTGGTCACCAATCGCTTCCCACTACAAGGAAATCACTTTGAGGGCAGGAGAGTCAAAGACCCTCATTTTTGTTCTCGGCTATGTTGAAATGCCGGCAGAAAAGAAATTCGAGGCAGACGGAAAGACAATCAACAAGGAAAAAGCCC
>DGTW01000159.1 GCA_002393835.1 Treponema sp. UBA4326 | reverse complement strand
AGCAAGAACAGAATTTCGGGCTTGCACGAAATTCTGTCGAAGTGAGTGAAACAGGATGTTTCACGAACGAAGGAAATGGGGCCTTTTCCTTTCCTACGCCGACGACGAGCGGCAGGGGGAATATATCGACGCGATAACGAGAAGCGAGGAGGGCATAATGCAGGCTAAATCATCACTGCTGACGGTAAGCCAGGACGAAATCAACTGGGCAACTCAAAACTCAATTTTCATTGCCAGGGAAGACCAGGCCGCAATCCTCTACAACGCAGAGCAGCGGGGTGTCAGGAAGAACGCCATCGCAAATGCGAAAAATCTTTTAAAACTTGGCGTGCCTGCTGAAACAGTCGCAAAAGGCTGCTCTCTTCCGCTGGAAAATGTTCTTGAACTTGCAAAACAACCCTAATAACAGAAAAGCTGCCCGCATGGAGGAATACGGGCAGCTAAAGGGGGAAAATATGTTTATAAAACGAGGACTAATTTATTTCAATGTTAATGTCACCGTGTTTCCGCGAGAATCAAGATAGTCAAGATTTCGAATATCAAAGTAATCATTCTTATCAAATGAACCGCCCCAATCAGCGGCCGCAATAATCATAAAGGCATTGATAATAGTATCAGATTTTGCTCCTGCAACATTAAATTCAATTTTTGTCCATTCATCTTGCTTGATTTCCTTTGTTAAATTTGTTTTTGAAGGGTATATTTTTGCACTTGCTCCACCATTATTTTGAACACCGATACACAAAGCTTTATTGCTTATTGTTCCTCGGATTTCAAAAGTCATTTTCGCAACTTTTGAAAAATCAAATGTCTTTGATGTATCGTTGGCAATCAAACCTCCACCAACCCAACCACCGCCTTTCTCAGTAATAGTGAACGTTGAGTATCCGTCTTTATTTGCAAAGTCAAAAGTTCCAGCACCGTCACCCCATACCTGAATTTCAAAAATGTCATATCCGGAATTCTTGCATAGTGCCCAACCATTTCCGCCAGCTCCACCGCCGCCGCCACTTCCGCTATCGTCTGAGCCTGTGTCAATCTTGCTGTAATCTCTTATGTCTGTTCCGTCATCTGCTACGGCATTATTTTGGCAGCCTGCCATAAAAAACACACAGCACGCCACCATCAAAATTGATTTTATCAGATTTGTTTTTTTCATAATTCACTCCTTTTTTTGATATTCTTACATGACCGATATCATCTTAACAGCCCCGCATCTTTCTGAATGGTGTTAATATTTCGGGATTGCTTTATTGATACCAGCGCACATAATCTACTTCCATCGTTGCATTAGAGAGATTCGGATCGATTGCACCACCCAAGCCTCCACCAACAGCAAGATTCAGTATGATGTAGAAATTCTCGTCATAAGGCCAGACATCGTTATTGTTTTTGTCGTTTGCCGTATATGTTCCGAGCAAATTGGCATCATAGTACCAGCTTATTGTGCCGTTTTCATTCCAGACAATTGCGTAAGTGTGCCAGGTATTCTCAAGGTCTGTAAGCTGCATTCCCTGAGACCAAATCGGGCCGCCACCATATCCGCCAAGGCAGTGCAGGGTTCCGTAGACTTTTCCAGCTCCCCACACTCTTGTCGAGCTTTCCATGATGTCAATTTCGCCACCGACAGGCCAGCCACTTCCGCCTGCATCATAAATGTCGTGTCTCAGCATCCAGAATGCAGGCCATACGCCAGCCGCCTTGCTGATTTTCGCACGCATTTCGATACAACCGTACTTGTTTTCATAAATGTTGCGGGTCACAAGTCTTCCACTAGTCCATGACGCACCATCTCCTGCGGCTTCTTTCTTCGCAACGATTTTTAGACTTCCGTCTGAGACATAGGTATTGTCCGGGTCTTTGTTAGAATACCACTGCTCTTCGCCGTTGCCCCAGCCCCAGTTTCCGGGCCTCGTGCCATCACTGTTAGTGCTTGTTCCTCGTCCGACATCATAACCCCACTTTGCCGAGAGTGGAGTGCCGTCTGAGTCAGCTGAATCAAATTCATCTTGCCAGACTATTCTCATGCCACTTCGATATGCAGCTGCTTCTGAATTAGTTTCTGTTGAGCCGGATTCTTGAGGAGGTGGATTTTCTTTTTCATCACTATCTGGCAGTGTTGCAGCGTCTTTTGACCATAAGGCAAACAATTTTAAATCTGACATCGGCTTAAAAGCAGCTTTGTCTGAATAATTTGCCCCCTTACCGTCTGATTTTGTATTCCAGCCCTTGAATATGTAGCCAGAACGAACAAAAGCGTTTGCGGCAAGCGTAAGTCTGTTGCTTTTTTTTGCCGTCTGACTTTCCATCGTTCCCGTCGCATCTGCAGCGTTCTTGTCAAACATGATAGTGTATGTTACTTCAGGCTCAGAGGAACTTTCCGGTAGCACGACAGGCTCTTCTTCCGGATTTTTTTCTTTCGTAATGACATCGTTATTTGTCGAGTCATCATCAGCCACGCAACCAATACCGACTATCGAAAACGCCAGCAATGACACAAAAATCACAGAGTATTTCGCTAATAGTTTCATGGTCAGTCTCTTCTTGTGTTATTGATACACACGAACATAGTCAATTTCGTAAACCGCTTCTGTAAGTGAAGGGTCTATCGAGCCACCCAAATCGCCACCCATCGCAAGATTCAAGATTATGTAGAATTTTTGGTCATAAGGCCATGTAGCAAAATTTCCCTTCTGATCGTTGTAATACCTTTTTCCAAGTGAAACACTATCAATAAAGGCTTCAACATAATCAGCAGTCCAGCGAAGTCCATAGATATGCCATTCATCAGCCGCACCACTAATATATTTGTCACCTAATGAAGTGTACCTATGATCGTCTTTCCAATGTGTTCCATAATGAACCGTGGCATACAACTTGTCGCCTGTTTTGCCGGGTGAATACTCCATAATGTCAAGCTCACCGCTTCGAGGCCATGTTCCGTAGGCACCGTCACCAGATTTACCAGTCGGGTCATGCGGCATCATCCAGAATGCAGGCCATACGCCATTTCCTTTTGGCATTTTCAGTTTTGCCTCAAAGTAACCGTATTTCCAGCTTAGGCTGCCGCTTGCATTTTCTGTCTTCAAACGCGCACTATACCAGTTTCCGTCCTTCTTATAAGCTTTAATTTTCAAAGTACCATCCGAAATATATGCAGTATCTTTAGAATCAATATAAGCCTGTTCTTCATTATTAACTTTTCCTTTTGACCAAACTTCGCGTACCCAATTAGACTTAGATGGAACAGAACCTGAATCAAATTCATCGCTCCAAACTAGCTTCATTCCGTCTTTATCCACTGTTTCCTCGTCATCTTCTGGCATAAATCCGCATGAAGGCGCTGCCAGTGCCAGAACGCCGGCAGTGAGCAACGAAAAAGCAAGAGCGCAATGGCGTTTCTTCTTCATAAAAATCCTCCAAACCTTACAAACCGATATTAAAGTATGTTGTCAGCTCCATGTAGTGCGCTCCGTCCATTTTTGCGCCTTTTGGCAAAGCGTGATATGCATCAGAGCTGTATTTGTCAAATGTTCGGCCAACAACTTTTACGCCTATGCGGTTTGTTTTGTCAAGGAAGCTTGGTTTTTTGAAACCGTATGCTACATCAAATGTGTACTGAAGGGGGAAAGTCCTGTTGAAATCTCGCCACCAGTTTTCTGTACCCCAGTCATTCAAAGCAATGCTTCCTGAAACTATCCACTTGTTATATCGAGCAGCAAGACTTGCCCTCACGAAATTAACAAACTCTCTCGTTTCTTTGTAGCTTCCTGTAGTTGAGCCAAGCCGACCAGCAGTAAAACTTCCAACAAGACGAAGGTTTGCAATCGGATTTGTGACCACGCGAGTTCCGACAGTCCACAAATTGTACTGCAAAGGCAGGTTTCCGCCATCATACCAGACGAAATCCTTAATCGAAGTGCCGTCGTTGTTTTTTCCTTCTGTTTTCGTATTGCTCTTGAAAGGAAGATTATCAGTTTTTCCTGCATAAGCCTGATAGAATCCTGTCAAAGAAATTGCGAAATTCGCTCCCTCAATGTCGCTTGAATTCCATTCATGGAACCATGTCGCTCCTTCCGGGTCATAAGTGAGTACGGCTTCAACTTCCAGTGAACGGCGGTTGCCCATACCGACGACAAATGGTGCCCCCGAAAGCAGGTTTCTTCCGCAAGAATCTTCAATCGGCATCCTCATTCGGAAAATTGGCTTGAGCACGAAATTACCGTATGCAGCATCTACACCGCCCTGAATTTCAATCCTGTTTCCGCTTCCAGAATCCCCAGTGAAGAAACTTCCCCGCACGGCCGCAGCATTTGTATCTGCGACAAGGCCACGGTAAATTCCGTTAACATAGATGTAAGCGTGCTGGAACATGTTCGTTCCAATCTGACCGAAAGCACCCAAAGTATCCTTGACTTCAATTTCTCCGATTCCGCCAGATTTTTTGATGTACTTAGCACCGAGTTTTTCTGAACCAGCATGAAGGGCACCAAGTTTTACCGTAAGCCAGGGACCATAATAAAGCTCTGTGTAGACCGAGGCTTTTCTTCCAGGGCCAAAGCCATTGCGCGGATCATAATTTACATTCTTTGATGCGCCGAATTCCTCTGCATAGGTTGCGTTAAGCACGATTCCATCAAGCGGCCCAACATTCGGGAGCCATTTGAAATAGTTTGCCAGAATCTGCGGCTTTGAGTATCCCCAGACTTCCGGGCCGCCGATTACATCAAGTCCTGCAAGACGGCCCTTTCCCTTGAATTCAAGTGCGATTGGTGCCGCTGAATTGTTCATGTCATAGCCGATAATGTCGTAGGCTTCCTTGCTGATGCAGAAGGGGTCGCCGTATCCTTCAAAGCTTGCGTGTCCGACATGATAGTAGCCGGCGACATCAAAAACACTGCCGGTGTAGTTGAAGTCTGCTGAGTAGACAGCCGCATGTTTCAAGTTTTTTTCTTCCGCATCGGCATCTTTTGTGTAGTACATTGCCCAGTGGTCGGCAAGGTTTGTGTAAGGCTCTGCGTTCCATGCCTTGAATGTGATGTCGCCTGTGAAATTTTCCCAAGGTTTTACCGTAAGTCCGAGAGTTGCCTCAGCGCTGACTTTTGGCTCAACAGTTTTATCCTGATCATCAGGATACTTCATGTTGCGCTTCCAGTTGTCCTTGTTTTTGATGTCCTCTTTGAGACCCGTAACATAAACAGGAGTTACTGCCTGAACGCTCGCATCCAGCTGGGTGATTTTTACGAATTCCTGCTCATTAAGGCGCTGCTTGATTGTCTTTTCATTGCCTCTGGCCACATACATTGAGTAGGGAAGGCTGGCAAAAGTCTGATTCACCTGAGAAAGACTTGAATCATAAAGGCTGAGTTTCCATGCGTCACAAAGCATGTAATAAGCCGCTCTTGGAACCCTCATGTTGATTCCGTCTTTTATCACCGGACTCTGAGCTACGATTCCGAACCATTCCTCGCTCATGTTGTTCTTTCCGTCAGCATAGTCAACATCATATCCTGCGTTTGACCATGAAGCGTCATCGTGAACATCAAGATTTTTGTTCTGGTAGCGTTTCCACCATTCGTCCATCCATTCAAAAACAAAGCCGCCGATTATATTCTGGCTTTTTCCTTTTCCGTATGCCTGCTGATAAATTTCTTCCCACTGACTTTTGAGATAATTCATCTGAGCAAGTTGATCTTCCTGACCCATTAAATCGTTGAAGGCATCGGCACCGCTCTCCGTGAGCATGACCGGCTTATCAACTACATCAGCGATGTTCTCATAAAAGCTGTCGTAGAATTTGTAGCCCCGGTATGCGTTAACGCCCAAAATATCGAGGGAAGGGCAGAGTTTGTGAATCAAATCCAGGTACTGTGTGTCTCCGTTTACGATTCCAACAGGGCGGTCAGGGTCGATTTCCTTACAGGCTGCCATGGCCTTTTCGAGCAGGTCATAGAGATAGCCTGCCTTTACCACATTCTGCTCACCAGTGGGGAGATTTTCGATTTCTGTTGAAGACCAGACAAGACCGTAGTTCGATTCGTTTCCGAACATGTACATGAGAACGCCTTTTACGCCCTTGTAGCTTTCGGCAGTCTTTTTCGCCTGCTCAATCAAGACTTCCCGGGTGTACTGGTCAGAATAGTCGGTCTGACCGTACCAGGTTCCTCGGACACTCACGCCGTAACGACCGAGCAAGTCATTGATTACCGTGTAGATTCCGTATTTTGTGTAAATGTACTCGACCCATTTCGCAGGAATCGTAGAGAAGCAGCGGATTACATTCACTCCCATTGATTTGAGCATGGGCATGTCAGTATCAATCATGCGGCGGATAAAAGCCTCATCCTTGCCGAACAAATCGTAAGTGTGGGTCTCGCCAATCGGTGTGTAAGACCAGACGATTCCTTTTACCTCAACTGGCTTTGTGCCGTCGAACAAGCGCCAGCCGCCAGCATCTTTTTGAACCGTAATTTTCTCTGCCGCTGCTCCCATAAGGAAAGCAAGGGAAAGGGCAGCAAAAGCAAGCAATCTTTTTTTCATAATAATTTTTTCTCCTTTTTAGATGATGCGCTTTTCTTACTCTGGAAGAGCTACGACCCTGGCATTACCCCATGAAGCCGGGTCAGCGTAAGTGTTGTCGTTCGGGCTGTTCCAGTGCAGCAAGCCAGTCCTTTCCTTTCCTCCGTCCGCATCGTTGACCTGGAAGTCAAAACGAAGATTCTGGTTCAGTTTGAGAGGCTTGTTTGACAGGATTGAAAGCGGGAATTTCGCCTCAACCTGATAGCCTTTCTCGCCATAAACCACAGCAGCCTTAATGTCATCGCTCTGAACTTCCTGATCATTGATTCCAATGGAAACATCAAACTTGTCTGTCTTGCTTCTCGGAATAATTCGCACACGGGCATCGCTTTCTTTAAATGAATTGTGTTTTGAAGTGTCCGTTCCGAAGAAGAACTCAACTGAATCTCCACGCCATGCCTGGCCTGCCTCGTAAGCGTTCACGCCGGCATCATTGTCAGTGACATCAGCATAGATATAAAGATTTTCGCCGTCCGTTCTGACAACGAAGAATCCGTCAGCATTTTTTGGATCAAGAAGACCGCCATAAACCTGCTCGTGTGTATGCACGCCATCAAGATTCTGCCATTCCTCAAAAAGACCGTCGATTTTCGGGAAGCTGGATGTTGAATAGTAGACTTTTGAAAGACTTTCCTTTTCACCAACCTTTACACCCTCAACTTTCGGCGGCGTGTATGGCGGGGGAACAATCTTCTTCGCATTGACAGTAAGGCAAGATGAAAGCACGAATATCGAAGAAAGACCCGCAGCAAGAATCATTCCTTTTTTCATTTTTTTCTCCTTTTAAAACACCGCGTTTGCAGCTTTTGCATTAGCGGCTTTTACTTTGCCAGTTTGGCCTTGTTTTTGTTCATCAGCTCGGTCTGAATTTTCTGGACTTTTGCCAGACCTTTGTCAGCCTTGAACTTGTTATAATCAGCAAGAATCGTGTCAAATTCCTTTTCACTGGAAGCACGAATTAAATTTGAAAGCACCTTTCCCCACTTTCGCTGAATTTCCTGATAAATCAAATCTTCATCTGAACCAACCGGAAGAGTGAGGCCGTCATAAACCGCATAAGAGCAGACATAAGGCCTTGTCCAAAGCTGCGGCTGTTCCAGAGATGGCGCATATTCCACACCCCACTGAGCCTGCCAGGCCGTATCCATGAGCATCCAGTAGGTGTAAAGAACGCCAATCTCGTTTTCCTGCTTGTTTTTGTCGCTGGAATCGAGAGCCTTGACTTCTGGAGTGAGGGTCGGGATTCCGTTGACCATAGTGTAAGTCTCGTTCGGGATACCAAAATTCGTATCCATCTGACCTTCATCGCTAATCAGATAAGTAAGGAACTGAATTGCCCGGGCCTTGTCCTTACATTTTTTGCTGATGAGTGTGACTGTCCAGCCTGCAATGCTTCCGCCGGCAAGTTTCGGCTCATCTCCCCGAGTGTTTTTCGGGCCGTCAACGGCAACATAAATTGAATTCGGGTCACGGGCATAAAGAGCGTTCTGGGGAGCCTGCATATCCCAGTTCATGTAAAGCATACAGAAATAGCGTCCTTGAGCTGCCTTTTCCTCAATCTGGCTTCGTTTGTCAACGAAAATGTCTGTCGGAATCAAGCCCTCTTCGTGAGCCTGTCGCAGGGCCTTGAGCCATCGAATGTATTCCGGGTTTTCTGTAAGACCAAGGGCAGCATCCTCAAATTTTCCGTCTTTTTCAGGATCGAGAGCCAGAAAATGCTGGAGAACACCCTGAAGCTGGCTGTTTCCAACATCAGTGAATTCAGCAGTTCCAAAAGGTATCAGAGGAAGTCCGTTCGCTGTCGGGAATTTCTGTTTTGCCTTTCTCAAAGCCGCCAGAAATCCTTCCGGGGTTGTCATATCAGGCTTTCCAAGAGCCTCGTAAATGTCTTTTCTCACAAGGAAAGTCTCGTTTGAAGTGAGCTTTCCGGCATATTTTTCGTAATCAGCGGGAGTGTAGCTTGCGTTGGGATAGCCGTACACATGGCCGTCTTCCTGACGGTACCAGCCCAGTTTGTCAGGATTTGCAATCTTAAAGAAATAGGGGTCGTAGTCTTCGGCAAGCTCGTCGAGGGCATAGACAAGGCTGGAATCAATCATCATGGGAACCTGGCCTTCGTACCAGCCCAGAGTAATCAAATCCGGGAGAGCATCACCCGCAATCATCGTGTTGAGTTTTTCAGCCTCGTTTCCGGCCGGCACGATGAAATTTACATCCACGCCGGTCTTCCCGGTGATATATTTACTCACTTTTGAGTCTCCCCAGTGGCGGGCAAACCATGAGAAATTTATATACCAGTCAAAAGTAATTTTCTTGTCTTTGTTCAGTTTCCAGCCAGGCTCATTTTCGCTTCCGGCAAGAGTTCCGTTCTTTCCGCCTGATTTTTCATTACATGAAATCAAAGCCAATGAAGCGAAGGCCGCAAGGCCAAAAGCCGCAGCAATCGCAATTTTTTTGATTCTTTTCATATTTACCTCCGTTTTTTTCTATATAAATCAGTCTAAATCAGTTTTTTAGCCCTTGATTGAGCCAATCAACATTCCCTTAACAAAGTATTTCTGCAAGAATGGGTAAACGCACACAATCGGAAGGGTTGTTACGACCATAGTTGCAAGACGAACCGACTGAGAGCTTACCTGCTGAGCCGAAATTCCAGCAGGAAGACTTACGACCGCCTTTGATGCGCTTGCACTGGCTACGATTCTGTAAAGGAAAGTCTGAATCGGCTGCAAATTCGCATCGTTGATGTACATAACGCCGGTAAAGTAATCGTTCCACTGCCAGACACCGTTGAAAAGGGCAATCGTGGCCACAACCGGCATGGAAAGCGGCAGAATAATCCTGAAAAAGATAATCAGGTCATTCGCACCGTCAAGCTTGGCCGATTCTTCAAGACCCACCGGCAATTCCCGGAAAAAGGCCATAAAAATAATCATGTTGTAAAAATTGAACATGCTGGGAATTATGTAGACCAGAAAATTATCATAAAGACCGATGTTTTTGTACAGAATGAAAGTCGGAATAAGACCGCCACCGAAGAACATGGTGATAGTTCCGATAATCATGTAGACCTTGTTTCCGAAAATATGCCTTTTAGAGAAAGCATATCCGACCATGGAAGTGAAGACTACGCTGGAAACAGTTCCCAAAAGCGTTCTCAAAATCGTAATTCCGAAGGCCCGGATAATTGATTTGTCCTGAAAAACCGTCTTGTAACTTTCAAGGGTGAAGACACGAGGCCAGAAATAAAGGCCGCCCCGCAAAGTGTCCTCAGAATCATTGAAAGAAACGATAATCGTATACCAGACTGGATAAAGTGCTGCAAAGCAGACAAGAAGCATTATTGAGTTGATGATAATTCCGTTTACTTGCCTTCCGCCAATTTTTCTCATATTTTTCCTCCTCAGCTCTTCCTAGAATAATGATGTCTTGTTGACTTTCTTCGTGACCTGGTTGGCAAAGAAGAGCAAGATGAATGCAACAACCGACTTGAAAAGGCCGATTGCCGAAGCGTAAGAATATCTCATGCTTCGCATAGCCGTCGTGTAAGTGTAGATATCGATTACATTTGACCTCTCGGAGTTCAGCGGATTCCACAAAACGAAAATCTGGTCAAAGTTTGAATTGAGCAGGCCGCCCACCGCAAGAATGAACATGATGATAATCGTTCCCTTAATCGAAGGAATCGTGATTGAAAAAATCTGCCTGAGCCTGCTCGCACCGTCAATTTCGGCAGCCTCATACATCTGCTGGTCGATTCCGCTGATTGCCGCCAGGTAGATAATGGCCGACCAGCCCAGCTCTTTCCACAAATCAGAGATGACTACGATGGCCCAGAAAAACCTGGGGTAAGCGAGGAAGGCCAGAGGTTTTTCCATGATTCCGACCCGCACAAGAATCTGATTCACGATACCGTTTTCGTCCAGCCATGAAGTAAGGATTCCGCCCAAAACGACCCATGAAAGGAAGTGGGGGAGATAAGAAATAGTCTGAATGTTCTTTTTGAAGTGGTCGCTCTTGACCTCATTCAGAAGAATCGCGAACACAATCGGAAGGGGGAAACAAATGAGCAGTTTGAGAATACTGATTCCCAAAGTGTTCACCATGATGTTCACGAATTCCTCGTCCTTGAAGAAGTTTATGAAATGCTGTAAACCGCCAGTCGCCGCCCATGCAGATTTCAGGAATTCAATGCTGAACAAGGGTGTGGTAATCCTGTAGTTCTTTTTAAAAGCGATAAGAAGACCATACATGGGGGCATAGTTAAACACGAGCATCCAGATAAGCCCGGCCCATGCCATAAACTGAAGCCATTTTTCTTCTTTGAGCCTTTGCCACAAGGATTTTTTGTTGAGAATTGTGACTGAAGTTTGTGTCATTTCTTTTTCCATAACTTTATTTCCTCGATTTTGAGTATATGACATGAAGTATCGTAATGGTAGGAAGTAGCTTTTCAGAAAGGTTTCTATCTTTCGGTTTTTCCAATCTTTAAAATTGACATCTCAAAAAGCATACTTTATCGTTCTTATTGTAAATAAAGTTCAATAATAAGCAATGTTGCTAAGGCGAATTAAAAAAAAGGAGCAGAAAATGAAAAAAGAAGTAAAGGGAACTTTCACCGAGCTTGACGGAGAAACATTTTACAAAATTGAAAATTACGACCACATGGAAGACTTTTTTATGACAATCACAAGTTCTTCCGACATCTGGAATTTCTGCT
>DGTW01000355.1 GCA_002393835.1 Treponema sp. UBA4326 | reverse complement strand
TTCACCGAATGTTACTACTTTCATTGTTATCTCCTTGTTTTTTAGGTGATAGGTTTTAGGTGCTAGGTTCTAGGGATTTCTAAGCAGGCGTTGCGGGCGGCGCTTGAGCCCGCAGAGGGGGTAGGCGTAAACACCCGAACGGAGAGAAAGTGACCAAGTTTACTTGGGCATTTTCTCGTAGTGAGAGGTGTTGTAGCCGAGGGGGAGACCTCCCCCTTTATATTTTTCAATTTTCAACTTTTAGTTTTCCGTTTTTTCTGCCGATAATAGAGGCGATATGAATACCTTAATCGCTATTGTTATCATTGTTGCTTTCGGCGCGATTGTTATTTCATTTGCTACTCGAAAAAAGTCTGGAAAAGGCGGACGACAGAAAAGTCGTGCTCAAATTATAAAAGATGCAGGCAGAAAACTAGCCCAGGATCCTCATAATGCAGACGCTCTTATTGCCTTGGGAGACTTGTACTACAATGACAGGGATTGGGAAAAGGCTTATCCAATCTATGAAACCCAGATGAGCATTGCACCGGCACACAAAGAAATCGATGTGTTCAGGGCTTCTCTCCGTCAGGGAATTTGTGCGGTCAAACTCAATAAAATTGCAGAAGCTTTTAAAGGTCTGAGTACTGCGGCTCAAATAAATCCAAATGATTTTGAAGTCAATTATTATCTTGGAACAGCATTTTACAAAAACGATGAATTTGAAAAAGCCGTTCCTCGTTTTAAAAAGGTCATCGTGATTAAACCTGAGGCTGGCGGAATAAATTCACCGCTTGGTCTTTCGCTTTACAAGGCCAAGCATTACAGGGAATCCCTTCCTTATCTCAAAAGAGCCTTGGATGAAAATCCAGAGAACAAAGAGGCTCTTTTTGCTATGGCAGACGGCATGAACGAAAGCGGCTATGGCGAAAAGGCAATCAAAGTTTTTATGCATTTGCGTCCTGATCCGGAATTTGGAGCAAGGGCTTGTCTCGCGGCAGGAATGTTCCATCTAAAAATAGGCGAGGCCGATAAAGCGATTCAGGATTTTGAAATTGGTCTTAAACATCAGAATGCAAGCCCGGATGTGGCAATTGAAACTCGTTACCGGCTGGCTCTGGCTTATTTTGCCCAAAAAGCGATTGGCAAGGGTATCAACAACTTGCAGGAAATTCAGGCCATAAATCCCCAGTACAAGGATGTTCCCCAGCTTATTTCCCGCTATTCAGAGCTTAATCAGAACAAAAATCTCCAGACCTACCTGATGGCAAGTTCAAGCGATTTTGTTTCCCTTTGCCGAAGAATCGTTATGAAATATTACCAGAAGGCAGTTGCAAAAATAGTTGATATTTCTGTCTCCCCGGACAATATCGAGATTCTTGTCAGCGTTGAGTTTATTCGTTCAGAAGAGACTCATATTTTCCGTTTTTACAGAACGACTGGTGCCGTGGCCGATTTGTATGTGCGTGAGTTCCATGCCAGGGTTTCGGAGGCAAAGGCTGATAAGGGCGTTTGTATTACGGCTGGTCTTTTTAGTGAAGAAGGCCGTAAATACGCAGAAGGCCGTCCTATCGATTTGGTGGATAAGAACGGCCTCATTAAGATTTTGAAAAAGATTGATTCTTAGGGCGCTTTCCTAGCTTTCGCTAGGGGGCGGGCCTTCCGCGAGCACTTTCGTTGTCGTGCTCGATTTCCTTCGCTAACCGCTCATAGCCTGTGGCTGCTTTGGGTTTCCATGCCCTAGCGCATGAGCTTGTGGCGGTTTTTTTATCGCAATTTTTCGATTTTTGCGTGCTGCTCGTCAAAAATCTCCATAATGCGGTCGATGACTTTTTGTTTTGGGTCTGCCTCGTCTGCCGGAAGGGTTGCAAGGTAATCTTTTCGGAATTGCTTGCATTCCATTACGGGGCTTGCCGTAAAAATCTGTACATCCGGTGCGACTAAATCAGCCAGCATGTCATCGGGATTATTCATGTCGATGGTGAGGGCACTTCCGTTGATTGTGACCAAAATCATTACATCAAACATGCGAAGGTATGAGTCAATTTCGCGCAAGCCACGCTTTGTCTCTGGGTGGCCCGGGCGGTAGCGGGTTCCGCTGGGGAAAACAAGAATTACTTCGCCGTCCCGCTTGCATTTATCCATGGCCCGCATAGCCGCAAGATTGATTGTTCTCGCTCTTTTTTCTTCTTCGAGCCTTTCCTGCTCTGACTGGGCATTTGCCTCTGCCTTATCCAGTGAGCGGGTGGGGTAAATGACGACACGGGTAAAGCTCTCTGCAAAAGCCCGAACCAGAGGATTTGCTTCGTTGAGTTTCATTCCTGCAATGGCGACGATTCGCTTTGAAAGGTCTTTGCCTTCTTCGCCCAAATCATGCTCCAAAAGGTAGCAGAGGGCTGGCAAGTCTGTGTTTGAGTAGTGTTCCATGAGGATAAGACCGTGTTTTCCTGACTTGACGGCATCCAAAAAAGCACGGAAGTTTTCTTTGCCTTCAAGTCGGCTTCCCTCTGCCATATTTTCTGCGACAAGGGCATCCATGAACTTTCGTGTTTGTGGATTTTCTTTTTGATAAACATTTGTCTCGTCGATTTTAGCCGCTGCAACGGAAAGGTTTGCCAGCGATTTGAACATATCAGCGTATTTTTCGCGAATTGAAAGTGCCATAAATTCCTCTAAAAAATGTTGTAGCTTTCATTGTAAGTCCTAGAGAGATTTTTAGCAAGTTGTTAGGGAATTTAAAAAAATTGCAAAAAATGAAAAAAAATCTGAAAAATAACTGAAAGCATTGTATAATAATTGATATTATTGCAGATAATAAATTATAGGAGTACTGAATGACTGTTTCTAAAATCAACTCTATTTTTGCTTCAATTGGTCGTTTTCAGATAAAGTACCGCTTTCGAATTCTTGCTGTCTTTCTGGTTCTTACGATCCTTTGTTGTTCTGGTTTGAGCCGTTTCAAAATGGTGAACGGTACCGATGGCTGGTATGGAGATGCTGACAAAATCAAAATAGACAAAAAGCACTACGAAGAAATTTTCGGAAATAATCACAGCCTCGGAATTCTTCTTGTAACCGACGATGTTTTTTCGGAGTCCAGTCTGCATCTTATTCAGGAGCTTGGTGACAGGCTCATGCAAATTCCATACGCTAAGAACCTTACATCCCTAATTGAAGTCGATATTCCTGTGGGAAACGAAGAAGGTTTTGAAGTCGTTAAGCCTTATGAGAAGGGAATTCCTTCGGATCCGGCTGAGCTTAAGAAAAAAAGAGATTTTATCATGCGGGGAAGCGAAAAGACAAACTCCCTCATAAATTCCCTGGTAAGCGATGACGGCAAGGAATGTTGGATTTTACTTACGCTTGAGCCGTATGAGGGAAATGCCGATGAAGAATCTCTTAAAGTCGGATATGCGCTGAATGATATTCTTAATAGCCCTGAATTTAAGTCAGATTCATTCAAGCTTTATGGCAGTGGACAGCCTTTCTCAGATGCCCAGGACGAAATTTACGAATATCCTGATTACATGCTGAGGGTGGCTCTTGGCTTTCTTGTTATGCTGGTCTTCCTGATTATCTTCGTTCATACTCCTTTGGGAGTAATTATCCCGGCTTTGGCTACTCTGGGAGCGATTGCCTCTGTCATGGGAGGAATGGCCTATTTTGGAGTAAAAGCCGATGCCACGCTTATCACTCTTCCGATTCTTTTGGGAATGGCACTTTCCGTTGGCTATTCAATTCACTACATCAATATGTTTAAGCTCTATTTCCGCAGGACAGGAAAAAGAAAAGAATCAGTAGAAAAAACTGTGGAAGAATGTGGTTGGTCTGTCCTTTTTACGGTGATTACAACCGTTGCTTCCCTCATCAGCTTTGCTCTCGTTGACATGAAGCCGGTCGCCTGGATGGGAAAAACTGCATCTCTGGTGGTCATTGCAGTTTACCTCTATGTAGCTCTTTTAATTCCGCTGTTTCTTTCTTTTGGAAAAGACCGTGCCCCCTCTGCCTCAAATGAAAAGGGAGCCACAAAAATTGACATGGCTTTTTCCCGCTGGGCAGGAATGTTGCAAAAACGAAGCTGGCTTATCGTTGCCCTTTCATTACTTGTCTTTGCAATTTGTGTCCCCTTTATGCTCAAGGTTAGCGTTAAAATTGATGTGCTTTCGATTGCTGGAGACAAAATGCCCCATTCAAAGGCCCGTTACGAGCTTACAAAGCAAAAATTGGGCAATCAGTACAGCTATTCGGTAATGATTTCTTATGACGAAGAAGGTTCTTTCAAGCGGCCTGAAGTTATGGCTTCCCTCTGCGAGTTTGAGAATTTCCTTTCCACTCTTTCCCTTACGAAAGTGTCTGGCGGAAAAGCCAGAGTTACTTCCGTTACTGACATCCTCAAAGAAATGAACAGGGCACTGAACGAGGGTCAGAAAGAATTTTACACGATTCCTCAGGATGATTATGTCCTGACTCAGCTTCTGGAACTTTCTTCTATAGAAATGTCAAAGGATTTTTCAGAATCTATGGACGATGAATTCCGAACAGTCGCTTTGAGTATTGATATGGCTTACTATGACACAGAGGAAGCCACGGAAAATGTCGCAGAAATCGATAAAAAACTGGCAGAACTTTTCCCGCAGGCTCACAGCACGATTTTGGGCGACATGATTGAATATGCAGAAATGAGCAGCCGCATGGTTCGTGGTGAGCTTAAATCTTTCGGTTTTTCTTTCATCGTCATTGCCCTGCTCTTGATAATTGCTTTTGCAAGTCTTGGCACCGGCCTAATCAGCATGATTCCAAATGTGGCTCCAGTTTTCCTTGTGGCGGCAACAATGGGCTTCTTTAAGTATCCACTGGACTTCTCCACAATGACCGTAATGCCCCTCATTCTGGGAATTGCCGTTGATGATACAATTCACTTGACCACTCACTTAAAATACGGCCTGGAAATTTACGGCTCTTATAAGGCGGCCATGGAAGCTTCTTTCAGGGAAATCGGTAAATCCATGTTTATGACCACATTTATTTTGTGCACGATTTTTGCGGTCTACATGTTCAGTCCCCTGCATTACCTTTTCGTCATCGGTTTTTTGTCCGTAATCGGTCTGGCAGGAGCCTTGCTTGCCGACTACACAATTACCCCGGCTTTGCTTTATATCATAAAGCCATTTGGAAAAGAGAAAACAGTCAAACAAGAAAATAAACAATAAAAAGGAGAAACTTATGAAACTTACAAACTTAATTTGCGCATCAGTATTGATTGCTGCAGGAAGCCTTGCTTTTTCACAGACGGCAGCGGAAATTGCCAAAAAATCGCATGATTTGCCCGACGGAAAGACCTCTTCTTCAATGGCCGTATTGACCCTCATCGACAAAAACGGAAAAACTCGTGTCCGTGAAGTTGCCTCTTATAAGATGAATGAAGGAGACATTAAAAAATCTGTCATGGTTTTCAGAACGCCAAAAGATGTGGCCGGGGTAAGCTACCTGAGCTTCGATTATCCTGACAATCCAGACGGAAGCCCAAAGGACAGTGACAGCTGGCTTTACCTTCCGGCCATGAAGAAAGTCCGCCGTGTCTCTGGTTCCAGCAAGGACGATGATTTTCAGGGCACAGACTTTACCTATGATGATATAGGCGAGCGAAGTCTTGGAAAGGACACTTTTGCCATTTTAGGTGAAGAGAGCGTTGACGGAACAGATTGCTGGATTCTTGAATATACGGCAAAGGATAAAAACGCAAAAATTTCTCGCCGCATATATTGGATTGGCAAGGACAATTATGTCACCTACAAGGGCGAATATTACGACAAGGCTGGAAAACTCAAAAAAACTCTTGCCTGCGAGGGGATCACTCAAATCAGCGGGTATTGGGTAACTCAAAAAATGACCATGACTAATGTGCAGAACAAACATTCTACAATTTTCGAGAGCAAAGATCATCAGTTTGACAAGCCGATTGATGCCAATTATTTTACGGTCAGCGCTCTTGAAAGGGAACTTTTGAAATAAAGGAGAAAATAGTGTTTGAGGAGCTTTTAACTTCTTTTTTTGATGAAAAATTTTCACCGCAAATACTTCAGGCCTACATGTCAATTGCAGGAATCATTTTGCTCTGTATAGCGGCAATAGTCTTTGTCTCGATTTATTTCTGGCATCTTAAAGGAAAATGGGATGACAGTTTCTTTACAATCACCAGAAATGGTATTGGGGAGCAAAGCGAAAAAATCAGGGAAATGCTCAAAGAAATGAAAGCAAACAAGAGGGAGATAAATTCAGCCCTTGTCCTGATAGAAGAGCTTGTCGTTCGAATGCAAGGCCACATTGAAATGGCCGTAACAGCTAGGGTCAAAAAATTCTTAGGCGACATCAAAATTACGCTTTCTTCAGAAGGTGAGGCCTACAATCCTTTTTTGGAAGACGAAAGCTGGAATGGCCAAAGTGAAGATTATTTGCGCGGAATGATTCTTTATGCAAACCGCTCAAAGCTTTCATATTCAAGGCGAAACGGTAAAAATGTTGTAACAGTTCTTGCACATGCTGCTGGAAGCCATGCCATGTACTACACAATGGCAGCCATGTTCTTGGGAATTGCTTTTGGTTTTGTCTTAAAGCTCATGCCTCTTCATGTGGCAACTTTCATTTCAGGGGGATTGCTTTTTACAATCCAAACCCTCTTTATGAATTCACTTTCCCTTCTGCTGGCTCCAGTGCTTTTCTTCTCAATCATCACGGGCTTTTCAAGTCTTTCCAGCAACTACGACATAGGAAGAATTGGCGGAAAAGTTCTCGGCACTTTCCTCATCACCACCCTTATTTCAATTTTACTGGCTTTCTTTATAGCTCATCTTGTTTTTGAAAATACAGTTTCACCTCTTCCTCTTGTATTTGAAAAAGTCAGTGAGAGCTTAACACAACATGAGCCTCTTTCTGTAAAAAACTTGATTCTGGGAATTATTCCAAATAATTTGATTATACCGATTTCTGAAGGAAACATGCTCCAGCTTATTTTTGTGGCAATTTTTGCAGGCATTTCGATGCTGGCTCTTGGAGATAAAGTTAGCACTATAAGGCATGTTTTTAACGAGGCAAACGAGCTTTTCCTCAAAATGATGAATACCGTCATTGCAGTTATGCCTTTGGTCGCCTTTTCATCAATGGGAATGATGGTCTTCTCTAGCGAGGCTTCTTCTTTGCTTATGCTTATCGTTTATCTCATTGCTTTCGTTATCGGTACCCTTGTGCTCTTCTTGGTTTACTCAATTTTCATTCTTTTCGGGGCAAGAATTTCTCCATTATATTACATCAAAAAGGCTGTATCCTATTTTGTTACTCCATTCATGATTTCCAGCAGCAGTGCATGTATCCCAATGACGATAAATTTCTGCCAGAAAAAACTTGGTGTATCAAAAAAAATCACTTCATTCACTATTCCGATTGGAGCTACAATCAACATGAATGGTACCGGAATGATGGTCATTCTTTCCGTGCTTTTTCTTGCAAAAATCACAGGCGTTTCCCTGGATCTTGCAATGTGTCTGAAGCTTGGTGTTCTGGCTATTCTCGTAGCCGTTGGTTCTGCAGGAATTCCAAATTCAGTTCTGATTCCTTTGACCATGCTTCTTACTGTGACAGGCATTCCTGTCGCAGCGATCGGATATATCCTTGGAGTCTGGAACATTATTGACCGACTGGTAACTGTGGCAAATGTAAACGGTGATATTGCAGCTGCTGTACTGGTTGCAAAAAGCGAAAGTGAGCTTGACGAAGAGGTTTATAGAGACAAAAAACTTGAAAAGATAAAGGAGTCCAAATGAAAAAAACTTTATTTGTAATTTTGACAGCTTGTTTTGCATTTTCCATATTTTCATGCGCAAGCACAGGTAAGGCAGCAGCAAAAGGAGAAAAAATGGAAAGCATCACAAAAGAGAGTCAGTCTATCAAAATGGAAAAGCTGGGAAATGCCCGGGAACTGGGCGGCTATGTCAGTCAGGATGGGCGAAAAGTAAAGCGGGGACTCTTGCTCCGTTCCGCAAAGCCTGTCTCTGCAAGCGAAAATGACCTTAACCGGCTCAAAAATGACTTTCACCTTGGGACTATCATCGATTTTCGTATGAGTTATGAGCGGGAGATTGAACCTAACCCGCAGATTGAGGGCGTTAATGATTTCTGGTGTCCAATCATTGATGAAGACCAGATTTCTGCGAATGTAAATATGACATCTGGCTTAAAGCCGATGAATACTTTTGAGCGGCTTAAAATCGCAATTGATAAAGGAATCGTAACGGACAAAATGTATGTCAACTTCCTTTCGATGGAGCAGGGTAAAAAAGGATACAGAGAGTTTTTCCGCCAGCTTCTTGCCTTGCCAGAAGGAAAAGCCCTTTTGTTCCACTGTACTCAGGGAAAAGACCGCACGGGACTTGGTGCAATGCTCATTCTCTCGGCTCTTGATGTTGACGAAAGCACAATCATGCAGGACTACATGCTGACCAACATTTTCAATGAGAATTTAATCAGCAGGGAAAAGCAGATGCTCTCTCAGTACAATCTTTCAGAGGAAGAAATGAACAAGTATCTTTCCGTCATGGATCAAGTTGACTCAGTCTACATGCAGAATGCCATTGATTTTCTCAAAAAGGATTATGGCTCTCCTAAGGGCTACATCATTAAGGAACTTGGACTTACGGAAAAAGACTTTGAAATCCTGAAAAATAAATTTTTGGAATAGGCAGGGGGTGTTATTAAATGAATTCTAAAATTTCAAACGAAGAAATCATAATTTCTCTGGCAGGCAGAATTGATAACAGCAATGCTTTTGATGTCGAAAAAGAAATTTCAAACATTCTTTCAGAGAATGAAAAACTCACTCCGTCTTTTGATGCCGCTGAATTGGCTTATATTTCCAGTGCTGGCCTTCGAATTCTAATGAAAGTAGCAAAAAGTGCCGGTAAAAAAATTAAAATTTACGATGTTTCAAAAGAGGTTTATGATATTTTTGAGACGACAGGATTTACCAATATTCTTGATGCTCAAAAAGCTCTGAGACAGGTTTCTGTGGAAGGCTGCGAGCTGATCGGCTCTGGCGGCTATGGTAAGGTATACCGCCTTGATTCTGAGACAATCGTAAAGGTTTATACGGCAGGATTTTCTCTGGAAACCATACAGCAGGAGAGGGAGACCGCTCAAAAAGCCTTTATTCTTGGCGTCCCCACGGCAATTTCTTATGATGTGGTAAAATGCGGCGACAAGTACGGTGTAGTCTATGAACTTTTAAATGCGAAGACGACTGCACAAATTATGAATGCTCAGCGGGAGCGGATTCCTGAAATCGGCAAAAAATGCGCAAATCTTCTGAAGCAACTGCATGAAATCACCGTTGAAGATGATACCTTCCCTGACCGAAAAAATGACCTTTTGAAATGGGTAGACAAGATTCTTCCTGTTATTGAGCCGTCCGAAGCCGAAGAAATTCGAACTTTTATCAGTAAGATTCCTGATGCAAAAACCTTCCTCCACGGTGACTTTAACTCAAAGAACATCATGGTAAACGGTGACGAATTTCTTTTGATTGATATCGGAGACGCAGCTTTCGGTCATCCGGTCTTTGATGTGGCAGGCCTTCTCCTCGCTTATCTCTACCTGCCTCAGTCAAAAATGCCGGAAGAAGAGCGTTGCCGTCTCCTGGGTTTCCATCTTGAAGATGCCCCTCTTCTTTTGAATCAGCTTCTTGCCACTTATTTTGATCTTGACGAAAATGACAAGGCTGGAATTGGCAAAAAAATTCAGATGATTATGCCTTATGCAAATCTTCTGGCTAGCTATCACGGTACGAGAAGAAGCGGCTTTAATCTGGAATACATGAAGAATATCTCACAGGCCATTATAAAATCAAGACTCTTGCCATCAATCCGGGAAGCAATTCCGCTGGATTGGTAAAAATAATTCGTTGGGAGGTAAGCAAAATGAATTCAAGGATTGAAAATGAAAGGCTTGTTATAGAGCTGGCCGGCAGAATTGACACAAGCAATGCAAGCCAGGTCGAGTCTGAAATTGAAAGTATCATTTCGGCAAACAAGGGCTTAACTCCGGCTTTCGATGCCGAAAAACTGGACTATATTTCCAGCATAGGTTTGCGAATTTTACTCAAAGTCGCAAAAACTTGCGGGCAAAAGATTCAGGTCTTAAACGCTTCAAAAGATGTCTACGAAATTTTTGATACGACAGGCTTTACCAACATCCTTGATGTTCAAAAAGCCCTGCGGCAGATTTCCGTGGAAGGCTGTGAGCTTTTGGGCAAGGGCGGAAACGGCAGTGTCTACCGCCTCGATGATGACAAAATCGTAAAGGTTTACAAGCCCTGGATGAAGAGGGAGACAATCGACCAGGAGCGGGCCTTTGCGAGAAATGCCTTTATGAACGGCGTTCCTTCTGTCATAGCCTATGACCTTGTTCGTTGCGGCGACTGTTATGGCGTTGTTTTCGAGCTTATCAAGTCAAAGACTCTGGGGCAGACGATTAAGGAAAATCCGGACAAACTGGAAGAATATGTCGACAAATATGTGGCTCTGGCAAAACAGCTTCACAGCGTTCATGTTGAGCCCGGCACCTTCACTGACTTAAAAAAAGTCCTGCACCAGAGGGTTCCGAAGATTGCCCAGTGGACAAGTCAGGAAGAAAGAGATTTGCTTGAAAGTCTGATTGACTGTATCCCAGACACTGACACCTTGATTCACAACGACTTGCACCCGGGAAACATAATGATTCAGGATGGAGAGCTTCTGCTGATTGACATGCCTGAAATGTGCAACGGCCCAACCGCCTACGATTTGGTTGGAATTTACCGGGACATGATTGTGGCTCCAAGCGGAAATTCAGCAAACCATATTGAGGCAAGCGTCGGTCTTCCAGCCGACAAAGTGATGCAAGTCGGAAACATGTTCTTCGCAAAATACACAGGAATAAGCAATCCCGAGGAAATGGAAGCCTACTATAAAAAGCTGGGCCTTCTTTTCGCATTTAATGTCTCCCTTGTTGTTGGAACAGAGTCAGAAAACGCAATGAAGCTGGCTCCAATGCTGATGGATAAGCTCTTACGCGGCGTTGTAATTCCAAATGAGCAGGCCTTGCGCTATTTGCTGTCGAACTTGAATTCTTTTTAAGACTTCGATAATATAGATTTCAAGTTTGGGGGCGTAGCTCATCTGGTAGAGCATTTGGTTCGCAATCAAAGGGTGGCCGGTTCGAGTCCGGTCGTCTCCAAAAATCCTGTTGTCAGCAGGATTTTTTTATTTTAAAAGCAATATTTCCTTCCACTTGCTAAAAATCAATATCAGATTTAAAATAAAGGGATTATATCTTATAGAGGAATTTATGGCAGTTTCTATCCGCGAAAAATACGCAGACATGTTCAAGTCGCTCGCAAATGCTTCAGTAGCAGCGGCTAAAATCGATGAGACAAATGTTTATCAAAAAGAAAATCCGCAGACACGCAAATTCATGGATGCTCTTGTTGCAGAAAACATGGCAGAAGGAAGCCGTCTTGAAGGCAAAGAAAATTTCCGTGCATTTCTGGACGCTGTTAAAGGCGGAAAGCATGGTCTTATTCTCATGGAGCACTATTCCAACACCGATTTACCGGCACTATGCTATCTTTTGGAGCATGATTTGGGCGAAGAAGGCAAAGACCTTTCAAAACGAATCGTCGCAATCGCCGGCATGAAGCTCAACGAAGCCAATCCGCTTGTACGGGCATTTGCAGAAAGCTTTACACGAGTCGTAATCTACCCTACACGCTCACTCGACAAAGCCGAAGCAAACGCACAGACCGAAGAGGAACGCATCGAAGAAGAAAAACGCGCCCGCACAATCAATCTCGCAGCAATGCGCGCAATGGATAAATGCAAGCGTGACGGCGAAGTTATTCTTGTATTCCCAAGCGGCACACGTTACCGCCCTGGTCACCCGGAGACAAAACGAGGTTTGCGCGAAATTGACTCATACCTGAGAATGTTTGACATAATGATTTTGGTAACAATCAACGGAAGCGCGCTCACAATCGACATGAACAACCCGGATGATATGCTCGCAGACCTGATTGCGCCGGACGTTCAGATTTTCACTGCAAGCCCGGTTATTGACTGCAAACAGTTCCGCAAGGATTATCTCGCAACGCTCCCAGAGAGCGAGCCGGATCCAAAACAAAAGGTAATCGATCACATCATGGAAATTTTTGACGAGCAGCACGACAAAATCGAAAAGTTGCGCTAAGCGATAGGGCATGGAACAAAAAATCCGTCCATGGATTTTTTGATTCCTACGAGAATTTTCTAACGAAA
>DGTW01000084.1 GCA_002393835.1 Treponema sp. UBA4326 | reverse complement strand
TCTTTCTTCAAGTTCCTTAAAGGCGAGGCCGCAGACTCTGATTTCACGAAGAGCATTGAGGAGAAAGTGGCATGGGCAAAAGCCAACAAAAAATGGAGGAGGCAGTATATGACCTGGCAGCAGACAATAGATGAAGAGAAGGAAATCGCTCGGGAAGAAGGAATCGCTGAGGGAGCACAGCAAAACGCTATCGAGAATACGAAAAACGCACTAAAACTCGGTCTCTCTCCGAATCAAATAGCACAAATAACAGGGCTTGAGTTATCTCAGGTGCTTGCGCTCAAAGAAGAGATTGAATCTGTCCAGAATGCATAAGAAAGCAAAAGGGGAAAGACGCAACCTTAAAAAGGTTTCTTCTTTCCCCTCGTCCGCATTCGCTCCCACACCCCTTGTTTTTTCCAAGGGGAGAGGATGTTTTAGTTTTTTATTCAGCCTTTGTAATTGTTATAGAAACAAGACCAAATTCCTTAGAGCCTGAGCGAGTGACTGTATAAGCAGTTCCGCCGGCAAGCTCAATGGCTTCGCTATTAACGGTTGCTCCAACAAGATTCTTACTTTCGCCCTGAGCTCCTGCAGAAGCAGCAATTGTAATTTTTGATCCAGTCTCCGCACCGGAAGCCTTTACTTCCAATTCGCTTGCAGTGTTTTTATTGAAGTAACCAACAACCATTGAGTATTTTTCTGTAGAAAGTCCAGGAGTTGTAAAGCTAACGCTGAATTTTGAATTAACCTTTGAAACCTTTATTTTTCCAGTACTAGGATAGAAATCCATTGCATCTCCAGCAACTGTAAATGTAATACCTGTACTCACAGGAGTCAAAGATCCAGAATCACTGAATGTCAAAGTAGCAGTCGTTCCTGACGGTGCCGGTGTCACAGGCTCATCTGTTGAAGGTGTATCACCTGATTCTCCACTGCCAGAATTTCCACTTCCGCCAGAGCTTGAGCTTGTGCTTTCACCCTGGATTTTTGTCATAGATGTTTTGTAGGCAAGAAGCTCACTGTTCAAGGCGGCATTAAGAGCATAGCTTGCATCATCAGTGGCGTTAGTGAAAGTCCAGGCATAGTCACTATCGTGGCGGCCTGAGTACTTCAAAACATCGGCTTTTGCCTGATCCGGGCCTGAGGGCTCCAAAGAAAGCCCCAGTCCACTGCTTCCCATTTTCGTATCAAAGTTAGAATACTTAGCTCCACCAGATTTTGCACTTACAGTATCTGGAACGGTATCGCTTCGATTGTCAACCTCGTAAGCATCGATGTTGGTCATATCAGCACCGCTTGTGAGTTTTGTCTCCCAGCCGCTTGTGGCAATGACCTTAATTTCTTTGACATTCATAGAATTATTTGAATCTGCGTTCGCAATTTCAATTACAGAATCTCCCGTGAGACCGCTAACGGTTGCCTCATAATAGGCATAATCAGCAGCCAAATCGATCGAGAATTTCTGTCCGTTCACGGAAAGCATGTTAGAAGTTCCAGATTTTCCAGACGAACCGCACTTTGCTCGGACGATTACTTTTGTTGTGTTTGCAGGAACAGAAATGTTGAATCCATTCTTGCTTTTTGAAACCTGATAGTAAGAGCCTTTATTCGCAGCATCATCAATTCCAATCAATGAGTTGCTTGCAAATTCATCAAGACCCGTATCAACTTTTGAATCATAGATTGTCCAAGTTCCGTCCCCGTTATCGGTTCCAACGGTCTCGTACCATTCCTTGTATTCACCAAGCTCTTTGTTGTTCGTGTAGTCATATTTGTTGGTGATGAACTGGAATTTTACACCATTCGTGTTATTCTGGACGAATTTATTGTTGTAGGCCTTGATAACACCACCTGACTCACCAGAGAATGTGCCGTCTCCCTGTGCGTCAGTTCCCTGTTTTGATGACATCATCGGGTCGTGGGCATTTCTGAAGAAATTCTGCTCAACAAAAGCATTCGCACCTGTCGTAACGCCAACACCATATTTTGCATTTCCATCGAAGTAGTTGTTGTAGACATGCACTGTCATCGTTCGGATGCGTGGATGGCGAGAGTCAGAATGGTCAAACCAGTTGTGATGGTAAGTTATGTAGTTCGGGCCTGATTCAGATTTCATTCCACAGAGAGACATTTTTCCTGAATCCCAGAAGTGATTGTATGAAATAGTCACATGATTTGAATCATCCTTCAAATCCATTGAGCCATCGCCCTTTGCCTGATCGGCATCACTTCCAGCGTCTCCATAGAAATACTCACAGTTGTGAACCCAGGCATAACTGTCTTCTTTGAGAGAAATTCCGTCTCCATCTTTTCCGCCGCCCCATTTAATAAGACCAAGATTTGCAATTTCAATATTTTCACTCTTAAATGCGGCGACACCAGCCCCATACAATGTAGCATCATGTCCGACACCTTCAATTGTTACATTTTTAGCTTCTTTTACGCCGAGGGCATATGCAGAACTCAAATCAGAACACGAGAGGTCGTTGCTCTCAGCCTTTACAGTTCCAATAATGCGAATATCGACAGGTGTTGAGATTTTTTTCGCCTTAATAGCCTGTGTTATCTCCTGAATGCCTGTATACTCTGTTCCGCCGAGAGTTGCCTTAACAGTTTTTTTATTGGCCTGAGTGAGGTAAATAACAACGGCTCCGTCTTTGAGCGTTCCGTCAGCCTTATATGAGCCAGGTTCATGTCCATCAGTAAAGGCAAAGCCGCTTCTGTCGTGGTTGATTACGGTCATAGTTGAAGAAGAATATTCTGTGTCTCCATTCGCATTTGTCGCACAGACTTTCATTGTGTGACTTCCTGCTGCAAGACCTAAAGCATCGGCACGGACAACCTTCGTAAGAGACTGATTTTTAGTCCATGTAACCTGCAAGTCACTGTCTTCTGACTGCTCGTAGTAAGTATAAGTGTCATAATAGCGAATAAGAGGCTCATCTAAGGCCTTGTCATCGACATAAACTTTATATCCTGTTGCTCCATCAAGCTGCTTGAAAATAATATAAGCACTGTTGAGCCAGCCTTCGCTTTTTACTATTTCAACACTAGCATTTGAAATATCCGCCGGAGGTGTTACAGGATCCGTCGTAGAAGGCGTAGACGGACTCGATGGGCTCGACGGAGTTACATTTGACGAGGCATCTGATTTTGGTGCTGTGTCATCCGAGCTATCAACGCTACACGAGCCGAGAGCCAAAATCATGGATAAACTAGCGGCAAGCAAAACTGAACTTTTTATTAAGGTCTTTTTCACAATTTCCCCCTTTTATGAAATCGGAACAAATCGAGCCAGCAAAACTGACTCATAATTTTTTAAGATAGACTTTTTTTATCGCTATAACTATAGCGATGTCGCAAAATTATATTCTTTTCAATTTTTGCACTATTCAGTTATTATTTTTAGGTTTTTTCAGTTTTTTCTTAAGTTTTTATATAAAACAAACGGATTTTTGGACGAAACAGACATAAAAAAGCAAGGGACATAAAAGAGCAGTTAAATCGAATGATAATGAAAACTCATAAAAAAAAACGCCGAAGCGGTTTTTTAGTCAGATAATTCTAAAATAGCTTAGCAGTTCTCGCTGAAGTATTTGATTGTTCTTACCAT
>DGTW01000012.1 GCA_002393835.1 Treponema sp. UBA4326 | reverse complement strand
GGGCCGTAAACGCAAGCGTCGGGAGGCAGGCGTACAGCACCGAAGCAGTCACGAGAATCGGGCCCTTTACGCTTCTGAAGAAGAAAATCGTGAGGAAGATGATGAGCACCAGGCTGATGGCGAACGAGAAGATGGAGTCATTTGCCACTTCGTCCACTTCCTTAAGGCCTTCGTACGTTCCTTCGACAGAAAAGCGGGTCGGTACGGGATAAGTTTTTGCCCTAAAATAATCGAGTAGGGAATCCGTGCGCGCAAGAATATGGGTTACGAATTCGTAATCGGTAGAAGGTTTGATCAGTTTCGCATTTACCACTCCGTTGAATAGAATTTTTCCGGTACTATCGGGAGGTGGACACCCGATAAAACGGTTTCTCAGGGCAACAGGGACGGGTTTCTTTTTGTGCCATTCCTCGCCATCAATCGAAACGTTTTCGCCTTTACCTTTAAAGAATGAATCGAATGCTCCAGCCGCTTCGTCGGGGAGTCCGAGATCTTGCGGTATATTTGCGTCAAACCACACACGTTCTTTTTTCGCAGGAGCAGACGACTCACCAGCGGAATCCGTGGCAGACGAATCGGCAAATCCCAGCAAGTCAACCACGAACGGGCCGTTCTTGCGGCCAATTTCAAGTTGAAGATCTTCCAAATTGTCGCGGATGTTTTCTAGGTGCTTAACAGGCAAGTAAAGTAGAGCATTGTCCTTGAAGAACTGGTTTTCATTGTCAATTTGGGTTGAAACAAAATCTCCCTGCCAATTTTTGTGAATGTATTCACGAATTGAATCCTGCAAGGCCGCAACTAGATAAACATCATCGCTTTGAATAGCGATCATGAATTGGTCTGTTGAACCGAAACGTTGGTAAGATTCCTCAAGGGCCTTCACGCTGGGCGTGCCTTCGGGCAACAAATGCGAAAGATCGGCGTCCAGCTTGAGACCAGGTTTAAAGAGAATAAGAACCGCAAAGAGCACAGCTAAAAGCAGGTAAAAAGCCAGGGCCTTGTACTGGTGGCTGCAAATTAAGGATATGTACCATTTAGAAAAATGTTCTATCATATTCTGTTCTCCAAAGATTATTTTTCTGGCGGCATAATTCTATTGCTGTAAACAATATAATTCCAAGCATTGGCTGCCGCTCTCATTTTTCTTGCGATTTCTTTTCGCTTTTCAATAGGCGTTTCGACAATCTCTCCCGTTGTAAAACCTTCCGAAGGATCATCGGTGTTCCAAGTAGGAGATAAAAGTATCTTTTGGACAATTGCAGGCTCCGTTCCATTTACAGGGTGTATGTAATACGCCAAAGAATCTTTTCGCATGGCCATACTACCATATTTGAAGGAATAAATTTGAGGCAATTCTATTGAATCTAGACTACCTGCAAAGAGATTGATTCCCATAAAATGGTTCGACACATCTAAGCCAAGATATCCCAATATGCTTGGTGCAATATTTTGCTGTGAAACAATTCTAGAATCAATCCTGGGAATGATTCCAGGTCCGCAAAACATAAGGCTAATCCACGAATAACCTTCGCTTCCAAGGCCTATGCGGGCAGCATCCTGTTGCTGTTTACCGTTGGGCGAGGAATGGTCTCCGGTTAAAATGAGCAGAGTCTTCTGTGAAAGGACTTCATTTTCTAAAGAATCCAGAATTATTCCGAGGGCGCTATCCATATAGGCTGTGGCTCTGAGATAGGCTTGTCCAGGATCTTTTGGCGTTTCTCCCATCTTGCTTGGCAAAATGTAGGGAGTGTGCATGCTTAAACTCATCCAATGGAAGAATGCGGGCCTGTCTTTGGGGCGCTGACGATACCTTTCCACAAATCTCAATGCGGAAGAAACGTCGTCGGCATTTTTCGGGTCGAATTCGTAATAATCGAACCACTTTCTATACCAAGGTTCTTCATTGTCAAAACGTGGGTCCGCACCCAATAGAACCTCCGTATAATACCCAGCCTCAGAAAGTATTTCAGAAAAGGATTTTAATCTGGTATTTGGAAAATCTCTTAAAAGGGTATTGGATGGCAAACTCATGACACCCGTCATTATGCCTAAAAGTCCCTCCACAGACGGATTTCCTATGCTATAAGTATTCGGAAAATACAAGCTCTTTTGGGACAATCTGCATAAGTTTGGGAAACGTTTGCAATTGCTTTCCACCCGCATGTCACTAGTCCATCCCCTTAGGCTTTCGATGGTGAACAAGATTATGTTGGGTTTATCGCTTAAGGGCTTTTGCTTGAATAAGTCTAAAGACTTTTGTTCGTCTTTTTTTTCGTGCCAAAAGGGATAGTCTTTATCGGGGTCACCTCCCAAGATGGCAACGCCTTCCTGAAAATCCTTTGGTTTTTCCTTTAAATCGACCGACTCAAATAAATCGCTTACAAGGGAATAAACGACAGGGCGAATACGATCCCATCGACGAGGAGAGTAGTGATACCAAAGGTGGGATGTACAACCAAGGACAGCCAAAACAAAAATGAATCCTAGAGACATCCATGTGTTTTTTTGAATAGGCCTATGTCTAATTTGCGATAAATCTACTTTATATAAAAAGAAAGAAATGAGTGTTATTGTAGAAACGACAATTCCAAGGGTGAGAAGAAAGTGGCCAAGTCCACCTAAGGCAATTTTACCGACAAGGCCGCCATCAGTGAAAGCAAATGTGTATGTTTTAATAAAAGAAAGTGAAAGTTTTTGACTCATCCATCTTTGCAACTCGTCATCAACACCGCTCAAAAAAAGATACAGCGATGCGCAAGCAACAGAAATAATCTTTATCCACCTTAATTTTTTTTGAGGAACCCATAGCGTAAAGGTAAAAAAGAAAAAGGCTAGGGCCATGCAAAAACCCGATTCTGCATAGAGTGTATGCCAAATGAACCTATTCCAATCAGGCACAAGAGATTGACCTGTCGGAGTTGGCAGCATATAGAGAGAACAAAGCAGTAAAAATCTTCCTGCAATTAACATCAAAGCAATGACAAACCAAAACAAATGTGTGCGGAATTTAATCGACCGTTTGTTTTCCGCATAGGCATTTTGCTTTAAAGAATTAAATTGCTATATTTTTCAATATGATTTCTCACAAAAACAAACGGTCGTTAAAGCACATCCTGCTTGCAAGATCTTTTTGTGGGTTTTCTGCCCTCAAGAATCCCTACCTCACAATGGCACTCATTGCCCTTGTGGTACAGAGCGTCTTGCTGGTGTTTTTCTACAGCTTGCCGGACCCGCTGGGGCTCTCGATGGCCGAGATGTTCGAGGGCAAGACCCTCTGGCAGATTTTTATGGCCTTCGGAGCCATCCTCGTAATGGCCGCCCTTTTCGGCTTTGCACGGGCTCCCCGCGGGCTAGCCGTCTTTTACGCGCTCTACTTTTTTATTGCCATCGCGGACTACGACGTTTTCCGATTTTCACATCAACGGCTTTCTTATTCATTTCTGCGCACGTATTTTCACCTTTCGAA